>NZ_CAWMFQ010000094.1:29167-49494 GCF_963866995.1 Aeromonas sp. ZOR0002
CCCTAACCACCCTGCCCAGAGCGACATGCCGGCCGGCCTTGGGGATCTCGCTACTACGGACAACGGTTCGCTGCAGCAGATCGCCGTCTTCCTGCCGCTCTCCGGCAACCTGGAAGCCCAGGGCGCCGCCATCCGCAACGGCATGTTGATGTCCTACAAGGAAAATCAGAGCCAGTTCACCCTGAACTTCTATGATACCCAGGGCAAGGCGATGGGGGACCTCTACAAGCAGGCCATTCAGGAAGGGGCCAACATGATCATCGGCCCCCTGCTCAAGGATCAGGTGGAGGAGCTGCTCAAGTCGAGTCCGACCGTGCCGGTGCTGGCGCTCAACGAGCTGGACAAGCCGATCGTCAACGACAACACCTTCTATTTCTCACTCTCCGCCGCTGCCGATGCGAGCCAGGCGGCCCAGTACCTCTATGGTCAGGGCTACCGCAAGCCGCTGCTGATCGCGGCACAAGGCCGGATTGGCTACAGCAGTATCAAGGCGTTTGAACAGGCCTGGGCCGGCGTCAGCCAGGAGAAGCCCGTGGTTGCCACCTTCGGGGCGCGCAACGAAGTGCAGGGCATGGTCAAGAACGCTCTGAGCGGCCGTTCCACCGCACGAGCCGGGGAGATTGTCCAGCTGTCCGATGCCGCGCCGCGCAGCATCGACGCCGTCTATGTGGTGGCCAACAGCCTGGAGACCCGGATGATCAAGCCCTATGTGGACATCTCGGTCAATCCCATGGGCAGCCTGCCCATCTACAGCAGCTCTCGGGGATACGACGGCGGGACGACCGAGGTGGCATCCGAGCTCAACGGCATGCATATCTCCGACATGCCACTGCTGCTGGGTGGCTTCGAGACGCAGCGTGAACAGATTGCCCTGCTCTGGCCCCAGACCCAGGGCGACCTGCTGCGCTTGTTCGCCCTCGGTTACGATGCCGTCAGCCTGGCAGGCAACCTGCCGCAAATGCGCAAGGTCAATGCCATGCAGCAACCCGGCATGAGCGGCCAGCTGAGCGTGGATCCCCAGGGCAACATAGTGCGCATGCTGGACTGGGCCACCTACCAGAATGGCAAGCTGGTCAGCGACAGCGCCGCCCCCCAGCTGGAGGATGCGACTCATGAAGAGGCTACTGACACAACTTCACCAGCAGTGGTTGAACCTGTTGCCGTCGGCAGCGACGAGCAAGGGACAACACTTTGAGCAAATAGCGGAACGCTGGTTGCAGGCACGAGGCCTGCAACCCGTTACCCGCAACTACCGCTGCCGTGGCGGCGAGATCGATCTCATCATGCGCCAGGGGGAGACCCTGGTGTTCGTTGAAGTGAGATATCGCGCCAACGCCACTCATGGCGGTGCAGCCAGCTCGGTCACCCGGCGCAAGCAGCACAAGATCGTGCTGGCCGCGCGCCACTATTTCAAGCAACATGCCATCAATGAGGCCAACCAGGCCTGTCGATTCGATGTGATCGCGTTCGAGGGCGACCAGCCGGACTGGATCCAGAACGCGTTTTAAGAGGACCCCATGACTGATCCCATCAAAGAGAATTACACCGAAAGCATCCAGACCAAGATAGCCGCCGCCGAAGCACTGCCGGATGCCATCCATACGGCAGCCCAGATGCTGACCATCTGCCTGCTCAATGGCCACAAGGTGATGGCATGTGGCAATGGTCCCTCCTCGGCATTGGCACAGCTATTTATTTCCGAGTTGGTGAACTGCTATGAAACTCCTCGCCCCTCCCTGCCCGGTCTCGCCCTGACGCCCGACATGGCGACCATCAGCGCCATCGCCACGGATCACGGTTTCGAGGAGGTCTATGCCAAGCAGATCCGAGCTCTGGGACAACCAGGCGACATCCTGGTGGTCATCACCACGACAGGCAACAGCCGCAGCCTGATCAAAGCCGCGGAGGCCGCCCTCTCCCGCGACATGACCATCATTGTTCTCGGTGGCGGAGACGGGGGAGAGATCGCCGGTCTGCTGGGCCCCAATGACGTGGAGATCCGCGTTCCTTCCGCTCGCCGTCCTCGTATTCTGGAAGTGAACCTGTTGACCCTGCACTGTCTCTGTGATCTCATCGACCAGACACTTTTCCCGCAACAGGAAGACTGAAACCATGAAGAAGCCTATTCTCGCTCTTGCCCTGCTGACCGGCGTCCTGCTGCTGCAAGGCTGTGCTGCCGTGGTGGTCGGTGGCGCGGCTGGCACCGCCAAGGCGAGCGGCGATCGCCGCACCCTGGGTGCCCAGTGGGACGATCAGACCATAGAGCTGAAAGCCGCCAACCTGTTGGCCGACAACAAGCCCCTGAGCGCCGCCAGCAAGATCAGTGTCTACAGCAACAACGGCCGTGTGCTGCTGGTGGGTCAGACACCCTCTGACGCTTACAAACAGGAAGCGGGCAGAATCGTGAGCCGGATTGAAGGGGTTCGCCATGTCTACAACGAGCTGCGCCTTGGCAAACCAGTCAGTATCGGCGTGCGCAGCAATGACACCTGGATCACCTCCAAGGTGCGGGCCGACATGCTGGGCACCAAGAACTTCGACAGCGCCAAGGTGAAGGTTGTCACCGAGAATGGCGAGGTGTTCCTCATTGGGTTGGTCACCCGCCAGGAAGGGGATCAGGCCGTGGAAATCGCCCGCCACGTCAGCGGCGTTAAGCAGGTGATCAAAGCCTTCGAGTTTGCCCAGAATTGACTGGCAGGATGAAAAAACGCAGCCTTCAGGCTGCGTTTTTTATTTGATGACTTTCAGAGTCGGGCGACCGCTCGGGCGCGGTGGTTCCGGCTCGGGCTCAACCGGCGTGGGTGTCTGTGCCTGTTCCAGCCAGAGGTCATACCCGGGCTCCGGCGGGAACAGGGTGCCCACTCCATTCTCCCTGGCATGGATGGCCAGTACGGCCGCCATGGGGATATAGACCTGCTGCGATACGCCACCGAAACGGGCGCTGAAGCTGACAGCGTCATTGTCCATGTGGAACTGGCCCACGGCCCGGGGGGCGATGTTCAGAACAATCTGGCCATCCTGCACGAACTGCATCGGTACCATCACATGGGGAATATTGGCATTGACCACCAGATGGGGAGTCAGATCGTTATCCAGCAACCAGTCAAAAAACGCCCGCAGCAGATACGGGCGACTGGGTGTCATTGTCGGTTCCATGCTCATACGCCGGCACGGATCTCGCGCTCGGCCTCGGTCAGGGAAGCCTGGAAGGATTCACGCTCGAACAGGCGAACCATGTAAGCCTTCAGCTCTTTGGCGCCACGGCCGGTGAAATCGATGCCCAGGCTCGGCAGACGCCACAGCAACGGCGCCATGTAGCAGTCGACCAGACCGAACTCTTCGCTCATGAAGTAGGGCATCTCGCCGAAGATGGGGGCGATGGCCAGCAGGTTGTCGCGCAACTCGGCACGGGCGGCTTCGGTATCGGTGCCCGCCATGATCTTGTCGGCCAGAGAGTACCAGTCCAGCTCGATGCGGTGCATCATCAGACGGCTGTTGCCGCGCGCGACCGGATAAACCGGCATCAGGGGCGGATGCGGGAAACGCTCGTCCAGATACTCCATGATGATGCGCGAGGTGTACAACGCCAGCTCGCGATCCACCAGAGTCGGTACAGTGTTGTACGGGTTCAGCTCGGCCAGCTCATCCGGCAGGTTGGCAGGATCAACCTGGCAGATATCCACGCTAACACCCTTCTCCGCCAGGACAATACGCACCTGATGGCTGAACATATCGTTGGCACCGGAAAACAGCGTCATTACCGAACGCTTATTGGCAGCTACAGCCATTGAACCCTCCCGTCATTAAAAAGCAGAAACGGCAATGAAGCATGTCTGTCTTCATTGCCGTGCGTCATATTACTCCGATCTGGTCGCTTAGTGAACGTCGCGCCAGAATTCCTTCTTCAACAGCACAGTGAAGATGAAGAAGATAGCGATGAATCCGAGTACCCAGAAGCCCATGCGTTCGCGCTCCTGCTGCACCGGCTCAGCCGAGTAGACCAAGAAGTTTACCAGATCCAGTACCGTCTGATCATATTCTTCGTTGTTCATTTCACCGTTGCCGTCAGATTTGATGCTGACGACTTGCTGCATCTCCACGCCATCCAGGGTATGCGTCTCGAACTCGGCGCGGGGCGTCCCCTGCAACGGCTCCAGCACATGGGGCATACCCACGGACGGGAAGACGGCGTTGTTCACCCCGAATGGACGGGTCTCGTCCACGTAGAAGGATCGCAGATAGGTGTAGATCCAGTCTGCACCACGCACCCGGGCAACCAGGGTCAGGTCGGGGGGCGGCGCGCCGAACCAGCGCGCAGCATCCTTCTCGGACATGGCACTCTTCATCAGATCGCCGATCTTGGCGCCGGTGAAGACCAGGTTCTCCTTCATCAGATCGTCCGGAATGCCAATATCGGCCGCCACCCGGTTATAACGCTGGTACTGGGTGGAGTGACAGCCGGCACAGTAGTTCATGAAGGTGGCGGCCCCCCGTTGCAGGGATGCCTTGTCACTCAGATCGTACTCCGCCTTGTCGAGAGGGAAGCCACCGCCAGAGGCCAACACCAGACCAGGCAGCAGGGCCAGCACTGCAAAAATTATTCTTTTCATTTGAATGTCACCCTCTCCGGCAGCGGCTTGGTGTTCTCATTCTTGCTGTAGAAGAACAACAGGACGAAGAATCCGAAATAACCCAGAGTACAGAGTTGTGCAATCAGCGTCAGGGTCGGGGTTGATGGCAGCACGCCCAGCACCCCCAGGATAATGAAGCAGACCACGAACTGGGCGATGTTCAGCTTGTGCAGGGTGCTGCGGTAACGCACCGAGCGCACCTTGCAACGATCCAGCCAGGGCAACAGGAACAGCACCACGATGGAGAGGCCCATCATGATGACCCCCAGCAGCTTGTCAGGCACCGCACGCAGGATGGCGTAGAAGGGGGTGAAGTACCAGACCGGGGCGATATGCGCCGGTGTCTTCAGGCCATTGGCCACCTCAAAGTTCGGTTTCTCGAGGAAATAGCCCCACATGTCCGGCTTGAAGAAGATGATGGCACAGAAGAAGAACAGGAAACCGGCTACCCCGATCATGTCCTTCACAGTGAAATAGGGGTGGAACGCGACCGCATCCAGTGGCCAGCCGTTCTCGTCCTTGTGCTTCTTGATGTCGATGCCATCGGGGTTGTTGGAGCCCACCTCGTGCAGCGCCAGGATATGCATGGCCACCAGCATCACCAGCACCAGCGGCAGAGCGATGACGTGCAGCGCAAAGAAGCGGTTCAGGGTCGCACCCGAGATGACATAATCCCCCCGGATCCACAGGGTCAGATCGTCACCGATAACGGGGATGGCACCGAACAGCGAGATGATGACCTGGGCCCCCCAGAACGACATCTGCCCCCAGGGCAGCAGGTAACCCATGAAGGCCTCGGCCATCAGCACCAGGAAGATCAGCATGCCGAAGATCCACAGCAGTTCCCGTGGCTTCTGGTAAGAGCCGTAGATCATGCCGCGGAACATGTGCAGGTAGACCACGATGAAGAATGCAGATGCCCCGGTTGAGTGCATGTAACGCAGCAGCCAGCCGTAATCCACATCCCGCATGATGTATTCCACGGAAGCGAAGGCACCTTCCGCCGAAGGGTTGTAGTTCATGGTCAGCCAGATGCCGGTGATGATCTGGTTGACCAGCACCAACATGGCAAGCGAGCCGAAGAAGTACCAGAAGTTCAGGTTCTTGGGCGCCGGATACTTGGCCATATGGTCGTTGTACATGGCCGTGAGCGGGAAACGATCATCGATCCAGCCCATGAGTTTGGCAAACATGGTCAGGCCTCCTTGCCATCGGCACCGACCAGAATGGTGGTGTCGCTAAGAAATTGGTATGGCGGAATGACCAGGTTCAGCGGTGCGGGGACGCCCTGGAACACTCGACCGGCCATGTCGAATTTGGAGCCATGGCAGGGGCAGAAGAAGCCGGAAGTTACCCCTTGAACCTGCTCGCCGAAGCTGTCGGGCAGATAGGAGGGGGAGCATCCCAGATGAGTGCAGATGCCAACGGCCACGAAGATTTCCGGTTTGATGGATCTGTAGCCATTGTGGGCATAGTCCGGTTGCTGTGGCTCGTCTGACGCAGGATCCCGCAGCTTGTCATCGTGTGCAGCCAGAGCATCCAGCGTCTGCTTGGTGCGCTTCACCACCCAGACCGGTTTACCACGCCACTCGACGCGGATTAGCTGACCCGGCTCCAGCTTGCTGATATCCACTTCAACCGGGGCGCCTGCCGCCTTGGCTTTGGCACTCGGATTCCATGACTTAATAAACGGCACTGCGGTAAAAGCAGCTCCTACACCGCCAACGGCAACCGTTGACCAGGTAAGAAATCTGCGGCGACCGGTATCAACTGGCGCATTGCTCATCCAAAAACTCTCCCATGTGGACTCCGCTCATTCTTATAGTGTCCCTGTTTACTTATCCTCTCCCTCTGACAACTGCGATGGAAGCGGAGTGGCAATTGACACAGAAAGACCATGGAAATTTTAAAGAAAAGATAACAATTTGACAAGAAAGGGAGTCGATGGGCAAAAACAATAAATACACAATTTTTTGTCTTTTGTGACGTATGCTTAGCATTGTCACATGTAACATTACCAATAAAAAAAGCCTGGCAAATTGCCAGGCTTTTTTGACACTCCTGAGAGTGCGTACCAAAAGCGAATTAACGCTTGGAGTACTGCGGACGCTTACGCGCTTTGTGCAGACCGACCTTCTTACGCTCAACCTTACGGGCATCACGAGTAACAAAGCCAGCTTTACGCAGTTCGGAACGCAGGGTCTCGTCGTACTGCATCAGAGCACGAGTGATACCGTGGCGGATCGCACCAGCTTGACCGGAGATGCCACCACCGTTAACGGTGATGTACAGATCCAGTTTCTCGGTCATCTCGACCAGTTCCAGCGGCTGACGAACTACCATGCGGGCAGTCGGACGGCCGAAGTATTGCTCCAGGGAGCGCTGGTTGATTACGATTTTACCGCTACCCGCTTTGATGAATACGCGAGCAGTGGAGCTTTTGCGACGGCCGGTACCGTAGTATTGATTTTCTGCCATGTTGCCAGTTCCCGTTAGATATCCAGTACTTGAGGTTGCTGAGCAGCATGAGCGTGCTCTGCGCCTGCGTAAACTTTCAGCTTACGGAACATGGCACGGCCCAGCGGCCCCTTCGGCAGCATGCCCTTGACGGCAGCTTCGATTACCATTTCCGGCTTACGCTGAATCAGCTTGTCGAAGCTGATGGACTTGATACCACCCGGGAAACCGGAGTGAGCGTGGTACATTTTGTCGGTAAATTTCTTACCGGTTACGTGTACCTTCTCAGCGTTTACAACGATGATGTAGTCACCGGTGTCAACGTGCGGAGTGTACTCGGCTTTGTGCTTACCACGCAGACGAGCAGCGATCTCGGTTGCGATACGACCCAGAGTTTTACCTTCTGCGTCCACAATGTACCAGTCACGTTTTACGGTTTCTGGCTTGGCAACGAAAGTTTTCATTAAGTTAAACCCAATTACCTGTTACAGACCCAATTGCTTATGGGGGCTCTCCCACAAACAACAAACGATGGCCTACCTGTACCCCTTCGAATACAAGTAAAGCTTAAAGTGTTGCTGTCTTATCGACAGCTGTAACGTGGGCCGGGCGATTATAAGTGAAGTTGCCTTAAATATCACCTGCTAATTTCACTGCCATGAAGCTAGCAAATGTCGCCCGGCCCTACCTGCCGCAGATGCCCATCCGACTGGCAGGCGCGGTATTGTGACTAAGGAAGGTGCACTCTGGCAAGGTATTCGTGCGATTGCATCTCCTGAAGCCTTGAAAGGCAACGCCTGAATTCGAAATTCAGCAAGCCTTCGCCATAGAGCCCGGTCATGGGGACCGCCGCCGATATGATGAGCTTTACATGCCGCTCATAAAACTCATCCACCATGGCGATGAAGCGGCGGGCCGCGTCATCCGTGCCGCTGCCCATGGGTTGCACATTGGCCAGCAGGACAGTGTGGAACTCACGGGCCAATTCGATGTAGTCGCCCTGGGAGCGTGGAGTACAGCACAGCTGTTCAAACTCCATATAAAGCACCCCTTCCCCCACGCCCAGTGCACTCAGTTGGCGATGGTTGATTTCCAGTGCGGCGGCAGTCACCTGCCCAATCCCGGTCAACTGGCTGAAATAACGATCCAGGTTGCTCCTGGCCTGATCATCCAGCGGGAAGTGATAGATCTCTGCCTGTTCCAGGGTTCGCAGCCGGTAATCGACACCGCCATCGACATTGATCACCTCGCAGTGGCGCTCGATAAGCGCGATGGCAGGCAGGAAGCGAGCACGCTGCAACCCGTTGCGGTAGAGATCCTGAGGGGGGATGTTGGATGTGGCCACCAGCACCACGCCATGGCCAAAGAGTTCCTGGAACAGAGTGCCGAGCAGCATGGCATCCGTGATATCCGAGACGAAAAACTCGTCGAAGCAGATGACGTCGGTCTCGTCGGCCAGCTTGCGGGCGATCAGCTTGAGCGGATCGGACTGACCGGTCAGCCCTTTGAGCTCATCGTGCACCCGGTGCATGAAACGGTGGAAGTGGATGCGCAGTTTGCGCTCCCCCGGCAGGCTCTCAAAAAAAGTATCCATCAGCCAGGTCTTGCCTCTGCCCACACCGCCCCACATATATAACCCCTGGACGGGGTCACGGGTTTTCGGCTTTTGCAGCCAACCCAGCAGGCCACGGGATCTGGTCGGAGTCGGGCTTGCGCACAGATCCTGATAGAGTCGCTCCAGGCGGGCGACTGCCATGGCCTGGGCCGGATCGGCCACAAAGCCGGGGCGCTGCAAATCCTGCTGATATTTTTGCTGCGGGGTCATCCTGTAAACCGCCTCCAAGTCCCTGAATGAGGGACAAAATGGTATCACGCTCTCGGGGGGCACGGTATAGTGCCAACGAGGCGTTGCGGTCCATCCGACCGCTTCAAATTCATCGTGTTAGCTGTAACAAGGAGCTTCTATGACTCTGTTTAACGGGATCCTGCTGGCGA
Organism: Aeromonas sp. ZOR0002; assembly: GCF_963866995.1. Lineage (NCBI taxonomy): Bacteria > Pseudomonadati > Pseudomonadota > Gammaproteobacteria > Aeromonadales > Aeromonadaceae > Aeromonas > Aeromonas sp. ZOR0002. Next base: position 38,251 of record NZ_CAWMFQ010000094.1, read on the forward strand.
TCGCCGCCCTGATCATCGGCGTGCTGATCGGCCGCTTCTCTGTCCGTAGCCGGGATGCCGGACGCCTGGAACAGGAGCTGAAAAAAGCCCACAAGGAGCTGGAAAGCTACCAGGGGCAGATCACCACCCACTTCGCCGACAGCGCCGCCCTGATGGAGCAACTGGCCGAACAGTACCAGACCCTTTATCGCCACATGGCGGAACAGAGCAAGTTCCTGGCCAAGGTACAGGAACCACTGTTCCGCGAACCCGAAGTGGAAGAAACAGGCGATGCCGCCAACAGCGAGGAGCCGGGCCTTCCTCCCCGCGATTACGCCGGTGCGTCCGGCCTGCTCAAGCAGCCGGGCTGATCGTCGGTTGAACTAATTACGCTTTATCGTGGTCAGACCTTGACGATTGCACTGCAACTTTTTCTGGGAGCTGTTTCTCATATGCGTAAATCTCTTTCTGTATTCAGTGTCTTAGCCCTCAGTGTCGGTATCGCCATGTCCTCAGCACCGGCGCAGGCCGCACTGCCCCTGATGGCGAACAACCAGGAGATGCCGAGCCTGGCCCCCGTCCTCGAGCAGGTGACCCCTGCCGTGGTCAACATCTCCGTCTCTGGCAAGAAGATCACCCGCCAACGCCTGCCGGAGCAATTCCGCTTCTTCTTCGGCCCCAACATGCCTGACGAGCAGGTGAGCGAGCAGCCCTTCCAGGCGCTTGGTTCCGGCGTCATCATCGATGCCAAGAAAGGCTACGTCATCACCAACGCCCACGTGGTCCACGAGGCGGACGAGATCAAGGTCAACCTGAAGGATGGCCGTGAGTATGCGGCCAAGAAAATAGGGGAAGACAAACAGTCGGATATCGCCCTGCTGCAAATCAAGGCCGAGGATCTGGTGCAGATCAAGTTCGCCGACTCCGACGAGCTGAGAGTCGGTGACTACGCGCTGGCCATCGGCAACCCGTTCGGCCTGGGCCAGACCGTCACCTCCGGCATTGTCAGCGCCCTGGGTCGCAGCGGCCTCAACATCGAAAATCTGGAGAACTTCATCCAGACCGATGCGGCCATCAACTCCGGCAACTCGGGCGGCGCCCTGCTCAACCTGCGCGGGGAGCTGATCGGCATCAACACCGCCATCCTGGGCCCGAACGGCGGCAACATCGGCATCGGCTTTGCCATCCCGTCCAACATGGTGCGCGATCTCTCCGAGCAGATCGTGAAATACGGCGAAGTACGCCGTGGCCAGCTGGGGATCACCGGCACCGAGCTCACCAGCGAAATCGCCAAGACCTTCGGCTACAACAAGAAGGACGGTGCCTTCGTCAACCAGGTCATGCCTGACTCCGCCGCCGCCAAGGCAGGCATCAAGGCAGGTGACATCATCATCAGCATCGATGGCAAGCCCATCCGCTCCTTCGGCGAGCTGCGTGCCAAAATCGCCACCATGGGGGCCGACAAGCAGGTCTCGCTCGGCCTCATTCGTGACGGCAAGGAGCAGACCGTCAAGGTCACCCTGAAGAAAGCGGATGACAGCGAGATCCTGGCCAGCGCCCTGCATCCGGCACTGGAAGGGGCCAAGCTGAGCACCACCACGGACCCCGTGACCGGCGTTGCCGTCTCCGACATCGATCCCCGCTCACCGGCAGCCGCCTCCGGCCTGCAAAAGGGCGACATCATCATCGGGGTCAACCGCCAGCGCATCAACTCCATGGGTGAACTGACCAAGGTGTTGAAAAACAAGCCGGAAGTCCTGGCGCTGAACATCCAGCGCGGTGACTCCTCGCTCTATTTGGTGATCCGTTAAGCCCCTCACACCCGCGGCAACCGCCGCGGGTGATTTTTATCCATCGATAATGTTATTCTCTGCCCGCAGCCTGTACGGACGAGAAAGACATGAAAATCCCACCTCTGATCAGCTACTTGGGCAAGTCCGTCGGCTTTGGCCTCGCCATGGCTGCGCTTTTGTTGCTGGTGTTCCCCAATTTTCGCGGCGGCGCTCCCCTGCCGGGCCTCATCACCAACGCCCGCGAGCTGAGCTTCTCCTACGCGGCCCATCGCGCCGGCCCTGCCGTCGTCAACATCTACACCCGCAGCTTCGCCGGCAATCGCGGTGAAAAAGCCGAACTCAGACCCCAGGGGCTGGGGTCCGGCGTCATCATGAACCAGCGCGGTCACGTGCTCACCAACTATCACGTCATCGCCGATGCGGACCAGATCATCGTCGCCCTGCAAGATGGCCGGGTATTCAGTGCAGAGCTGGTCGGCACCGACAAACTGACCGATCTGGCGGTGCTCTACATCGAATCGGACAACCTGCCGGTGATCCCGCAGGACCCGGATCGTCTGCCGGACGTGGGAGACGTGGTGCTCGCCATCGGCAACCCCTACAACGTCGGCCAGACCATCACCCAGGGCATCATCAGCGCCACCGGGCGTATCGGCCTCTCCAGCATGGGGCCGGACAGCAACGGCCGGCAGGATCTGCTGCAGACCGATGCCGCCATCAACGAGGGCAACTCCGGAGGCGCCCTGGTCAATGGCCGTGGCGATCTGGTGGGTATCAATACCGCCGCCTACCACCTCAACGGCAATCAGGAGAGCTATGGCATCAGTTTTGCCATCCCCTACAAGCTGGCCAAGCGCATCATGGACGAGCTGATCGCCAACGGCCGGGTCATCCGCGGCTACCTCGGCATCTCCAGCGTCGAGATCAATCCCATCGTCGCGCGCATGCTGAACCTGGGGGACTTGCAGGGGTTGGTGGTGGAGAGCCTGGATCCCAATGGCCCAGCCACCAAGGCCGGTCTCAAACGTGGGGATGTGCTGCTCAAGATCAACGGAGAGGCCATCACCGGCGTGCGTCCCGTCATGGACAAGATCGTCGAGAGCCGCCCCGGCACCAAGCTCACCATCTCGGTGATCCGCAACGGCAAGCCGCTGGACGTCGATGTCATCATCGAAGAGGACCTGCGCTACCAGAATCAGACCCTGCCGACCAGCAGTGCGGCACCCGCCACCTGAGGGGCGGATCCTCGCAGGGCCCGACAGGGCCCTTTTTTGTGCCCGCTTTCCTCCGGCTCCCGCTTGTGCGTGAGACAGCTCACACATTGCGCCAATGGGCAATCGGGCGAAGACGCCGTCAAAACGCGCGACCGATCACACTCCCTTGCCGCCAGTCCGCTCCTTTCCTCCTCCTGAACGCCAAAAGGGCTTCTTTTGATGCCTTTCCCTCCGGATTTCCACTTCGAATCGGAAAAAACCTGCCTCCTCCCGCACTCTCCTCCGCTTTATGGTGAGCCCATCCTTTCTGCCAGCCTGGAGAGCAGACCTTGAATACCGACACCCATGACGCCCCCCTGACCCCGGACAGCCCGGCACTGCTGCGCAAGACCGACCTGACCCTGGCCCGCATTCACAACCTGCTGGCGGATCAGGGTATACACCCCAACGACGTGCAGCAGCAGATGCTGGCCTCCCACGTCAAGGCCATGGTGTGGCGCTCCTACAGCGGGGAGTCCCTGCCGGAGGTCGACCTCAGCCTGTTCGAGGAGATCTCCCCCCTCTCCCTGCGCCTGGCAGAGCAGGTCGTCGCCTGGCTCGACCGCCTCGCCTACGAGGAGGCGCACCTCTTGTCCGTCCATTTTGAAGTGGCCAAAGAAAACGAACTCAGCTCAGTAAAAGGAGAAAGCTAAATGACTGCCATCAAACTCGTGATTGGAGATCGTCTCGGCAAGGGTCAGAAAGTGGGGGCAGGCGCAGAAGCCGCCGGCGCCACCGTGACCGTCATCCCCGGCATGGCCGCCGACATGAAGCTCGGTGATGTGATGAACAAGGAGCAGGCCGACCTTGGCATCTCCTTCTGCGGCAGCGGTGGCGCGGGCGCCATCACGGCCCAGACCAAGTACGGCTACAAGTGCCGCTACGGCATGCGATCCATCGAAGAGGGTGTCACCGCCATCAACGAGGGGTGCGTGGTACTGGGCTTCGGCTTCATGGACAAGGAAGAGCTGGGCCAGAAGCTGATCGAAGCCTTCGCCAAGAAACACGGACGCGCCTGATGAAAGAGCACTTCACCACCCGGATCACGGTCAACGGCAAGGGGGCGACTCGCCAGCAGGCGTTCGCCGCCGCCCTCAGCCAGGTGCAACCCAGCCTGCTCAAGGAGAGCCCCAAGGTGATGCTGCGCATCGAACCCCTCGAAGTCGAGGTGCTCGAGGCCGAGGAGTCGGTACGGGTGGAGAAGTTCCTGTTCTTCTTCCTGCCACGCCAGCGCCATGAGTTCCGGGTCCGGCTGGCGATCACCGTCAAGGTCACCAGCCTGGATGTCGACAAGGTGGATTTCACCCGGGCCTGACCCCACAACCAAAAGGACAAGTTGGATGTTTCTAATCATTTTGATGAAGTCACTCATCATCGGCGGCCTGGTAGGCGTCGGGGTGGGAGCTGGCGCGGCGCGGATGTTCCACGCCCCGACCGTGCAGGGGATGGGCGCGTTCCGTACCCTGGGCGAGCTCAACTCCTGCGAAGGGGACCCCGCTTCCCACTTCTCGTTCGGTCTGGGCTTCTTCTTCAACGCCTGGGCCTCCACGGTCGCGGCCGGCGCCTTCACTCAGGACGTGGATCACCGCATCCTGCCGAACTGGGGTGCAGCGGCCCTGATGATCAAGAACCGGGATCTCGCCACCACCCTCCATGACCCGAAGAAGATGGCCATCGCCTGCGGCATCATAGGTGCCATCGTAGTCGCCTTCCTCAACAGCACCGCCGCCGCCGTGCCAGCCGCCCTGCAGGTCACCGCGGTCAAGGTGCTGGTGCCCGCCGCCAACCTGCTGGTCAACACCGTCATGCCGGTGATCTTCTGGCTGGCCGCCATCGAGGCAGGCAAGAAGTCCGGCTTCTGGGCCACCATCTTCGGCGGTCTGGCCCAGCTCATCATGGGCAACGCGGTACCGGGCCTGGTGCTTGGCATCCTGATCGGCAAGGGGGTGGAAGAGAGCGGCTGGAACCACGTCACCAAGGTGATGATGAGTGCCATCGTCCTGTTGTTCGTGCTGAGCGGCTTCTTCCGCGGCTTTGACATGAAACTCATTGAATCCTTCCACCTGGGCGTTCCCCTGTGGCTGGAAAACGTCCACAACCTCATGAGCGGCAAATAAGGAAGCACACCATGGATGAGAAACTGAGAAACAACTTCTGGTATGCCGACTGGTCCTTCCCCATCTTTGTCGGTCTGCTCTCTTCCGGCGTCTTCGCCGGTACCCACATGTTCTACCTCTACGGGGTCGGCGCCTTCAACGAGGTGGCCTTCGTTGCCATGCTCAAGGCCGGTATGGACACGGGGGCCTATGGTGCAGTCGCCGCCTTCGGTGCCAGCTTCCTGTTCGCCCGCATCATCGAGGGCTCCCTGGTGGGCATCCTCGACATCGGCGGCGCCATCCAGACCGGAGTCGGCCTCGGGGTGCCCGCCCTGCTGCTGGGGGCCGGCATCATCTATCCGGTGGAAAACTTCACCGCTTCCCTGATCACCGGCATGGGGATTGGGATGGCCATCGGCTACGTGATCATCCTGGCGCGCAAGTTCACCATCAACCAGAGCAACTCCACCTACGGCGCAGACGTCATGATGGGGGCTGGCAACAGCTCGGGCCGCTTCCTCGGTCCCCTCATCATCCTCTCCGCCATGGGCGCCTCCATTCCCATCGGGATAGGCTCCCTGCTGGGTGCCCTGCTGTTTTACATCTGGGAAAAGCCCATCACGGGCGGCGCCATTCTGGGGGCCATGCTGTTCGGGACCTTCTTCCCCATCGCCCTGGCTTAATCCAAGGCCGTCTCTTGGGCGGCATTCAAGAACCTGTTTGCGCTCTGTCGCGAGAGGTCGTCAGCAAGGTGAAGAGCAGCACATGAGCCTTGGAAGCGGCCTCGCAGTAAGAGCGCAAGCAGGTTACAAGAGGGATATCAGCATGTACGACATGATCATCAGGGCGGGACGCCTGGGAAACGGGCAGCTCGTCGACGTCGCCATCGAGCATGGCAAGATAGCGGCGCTGGGTTCGCTGCCAGAAAGCACGGAGGCGAAGCAAACCCTCACTCTGGGCGGGCAGGTCCATGTGAGCGCCGGCTGGATTGACGGCCACACCCACTGCTACCCCGCCTCCCCCCTCTATCACGATGAGCCGGACAAGGTGGGGGTGGCGTCCGGTGTCACCACCGTCATCGACGCCGGCAGTACCGGGGCCGACGACGTAGACGACTTCCAGCGCATAGCCGCCACCTGCAAGACCCGGGTGCACGCCCTGCTCAACATCTCCCGCATCGGCCTGCTGCGCCAGAACGAGCTGGCGGATCCGGCAGACATCGATCCCGCCCTCGCCCAGGCGGCCATCCGGCGCCATCCCGGCTTCATCGTCGGCATCAAGGCACGCATGAGCGGCAGCGTGGTGGGTGAAAGCGGTCTGCAACCCCTGCGCATGGCCAAGCAGATCCAGCAGGCCAATGGCAACCTGCCACTGATGGTGCACGTGGGCAACACTCCGCCGGATCTGGACGAGATCGTCGCCCTGCTGGGGGAGGGCGATCTGCTGACCCACTGCTTCAACGGCAAGCCCAACCGCATCCTGACCCCGGCGGGTGAACTGCGCCAGACGGTGCGCGAGGCGATGCGGCGGGGGCTCTTGCTCGACATCGGCCACGGTGGCGCCAGCTTCAGCTTCGAAGTGGCGGAGCTGGCCATTGCCCAGGGCATCCTGCCCCACACCATCAGTTCAGACATCTACTGCAAGAACCGCATCAAGGGGCCCGTCTACAGCCTTGCCCACGTGATGTCGAAGTTCTTCGCCATCGGCATGACCCTGGAGCAGGTGCTCGCCTGCGTCACTCACCAGGCCGCCGATGCCCTGCGCCTGCCCGGCAAGGGGCGACTCGAGGTGGGCGCCGATGCAGACATCACCCTGTTCGAGGTGAGCTGCGGCCCCACTCTCTTTACCGATACCGAGGCCGGCACCCGCAACGGTGACCGGCAACTGCTCCCTCTCGCCGCCCTGGTGGGCGGCGAACTGGTTCTGACTCACTACGGGAAATCACACCATGCCTTCTGTGTATGAGAAATACCGGCTCAAACCGGTGATCAACGCCTCCGGGCGCATGACCATCCTCGGCGTCTCCACCCCCGAGCAGGAGGTGGTCGATGCGGTCAACTTCGGCCTCGGCCACTACTTCGAGGTGAAGGATCTGGTCAACAAGACCGGCGCCTACCTGGCCGATCTGCTGGGCGTTGAAGATGCGGTTGTGGTCTCCTGCGCCAGCGCCGGCATCGCCCAGTCGGTGGCCGCCGTGATCGTGCGCGGCGACCCCTATCGCCTCGAGCAGTTGCATGCTCATGCCCACGACGTGCCGAGCGACATCGTGCTGCCCAAGGGCCACAACGTGAACTTTGGTGCCCCCGTCGGCACCATGGTCAACCTGGGGGGCGGCAGGGTGGTGGAGGCAGGCTACGCCAACGAGTGTTCACCCGCCCAGCTGGCCGCCGCCATCCATGCCAATACTGCCGCCATCCTCTACATCAAGTCCCACCACTGCGTGCAGAAGAGCATTCTGTCGGTGGCCGAGGCGGCCGAGGTGGCCAAAGCCCACGGGATCCCGCTCATCGTCGATGCAGCGGCCGAAGAGGATCTGCGTCTCTACTACAACCAGGGTGCAGATCTGGTCATCTACAGCGGCGCCAAGGCCATCGAAGGGCCCACCAGCGGCCTGGTGCTCGGCAGACGTCAGTATGTGGAGTGGGTCAAGCAGCAGGCTGGCGGCATAGGCCGCGCCATGAAGGTGGGCAAGGAGGGGATCCTCGGCCTGACCCACGCCATCGAGCGCTACCTAGCCAAAGAGAAGGAGAGCGGCGCCGCCATGGTCGCCAAGATGACTCCCTTCATCGAGCGCCTCAACCAGCTGCCCGGCGTCACCGCCAAGGTGGTGTGGGACAGCGCGGGGCGCGACATCGCCCGCACCGACATCGCCTTCGACCACCAGCAGATCGGCATGACCACGGTGGAAGTGGTCTCCCGTCTGCAACAGGGCACGCCTGCCATCTACTGCCGCGGCTACAAGGCCAACGAGGGGCACATCGAGATAGACGTGCGCAGCGTCACCCTGCCCCAGCTCGACCAGATCCACTCCGCCATTGCCCACCTCGTTCAGGAGAACAACTGATGTCTCTTACCCCCAATTACTACAGCGATCGGGTCTGCCTCAACGTGCTGGCTGGTTCCAAAGAGAATGCCGTCGACATTTATGAGGCTGCCGAGGGCCACGTACTGGTCGGTGTGCTCTCCAAGAACTACCCGGACATTCCCTCTGCCGTCGCCGACATGCAGGCCTACGCCAAGCTTATCGACAACGCCCTCTCCATCGGGCTGGGAGCAGGTGATCCGCGCCAGTCCGCCATGGTGGCCGAGCTGGCCCGCCAGCTGCAGCCCCAGCACGTCAATCAGGTGTTCACCGGGGTCGGGGCCAGCCGGGCGCAGCTCGGTCAAGCTGACACCCTGGTCAATGGCCTTGTCTCCCCCACCGGCACGCCGGGGATGGTGAAGATCTCCACCGGCCCCCTCAGTAGTCAGCAGCCCGATGGCATCGTCCCCATCGATACCGCCATTGCCCTGCTCAAAGACATGGGCGGCAGCTCGGTCAAATTCTTCCCCATGGGGGGACTCGCCTGCCGCGCCGAGTATCAGGCAGTGGCCGAGGCCTGTGCCCGCCACGGCTTCTGGCTGGAGCCCACCGGCGGTATCGATCTTGAGAACTTCGAGGAGATAGTGCGGATCGCGCTGGAGGCAGGAGTCGAGAAGGTGATCCCCCACGTCTACAGCTCCATCATCGACAGCGAGAACGGCCAGACCCGGCCGGAGGATGTGCGTACCCTCCTCGCCATGGTGAAGGCACTGCTGGCATAGCAACCCCACAGGCACCGGTCCGATCACTGGGCGGTGCCTGGCTTGTTAATGACCCCCTTGTTAACATCGACCCACCATGCGCGACAGGAGTCCCCACCCCCTCATGACCAAGCTGCCCCACCCCAGACTCCAGCAACTGCTCGCCCTGCTTCACGCCGAGCCCCTGCCACAGGAGGAGCTGGCCCGCCGTCTCAATGTTTCCACCCGCACGGTGCGTACCGACGTGGCGACCCTGAACGAGCTCATCGCCACCCGGGGCGCCCACCTGATCCATCAGCGGGGCAGCGGTTACCAGCTCAAGATCTACAATCAGGGGCTGTTCGATGCGCTGCTGGCCGCCCAGGGGCAGGAGAGCCCTCTGCCTCGCACCAGCCGCGAGCGGGTGCTGCACCTCCAGATCTTGCTGCTGACGGCGGAACAGGGGATCAAGCTCGACGAGCTGGCGGACACCTGGTATCTGAGCCGGGCGGCTTTGCAAGGGGACATGACGGAGGTGCGGGAGCGGCTCGCCCACTTCGGGCTCACCATCGACAGCAAACCCAGGGTGGGGATGCGCATTGCGGGAAGCGAGATGGCGATCCGCGCCTGCCTCACCCAACTGCTCTGCCAGGAGCTGCTGCACCAGCATCCGCTCCAGAGCCTGTTGCCCACCCTCTGCCCCAGCAAGACGCTGGAGGTAGTGGGCAACCACATTCACGAGCAACTCGGTCGCCATCAGCTACGCCTGGCCGACGAGAGCCTGCAGCAAGTCACCGTCTACTGTGCCGTCGCCCTGCTTCGCCAGGCGTCTGGCCACGAGTTGCGCCAGTTTGCCAGCGACGACATCACCCCGCCCCTGGCAGTGGTGGCCCGCGACATCTATGCCGAGCTGCCGACCCTGACTTCACCGGTGCAGGAAGAGATCGCCTGTCTCGCCATCCAGATCCAGGCTCGCCTCACTGCAGAGACGCCCCTGCTCAGCCCGGCCATGGCGGCCGAGAGCGAGCAACTGACTGCACACCTGCTGGGTTACATCCACCAGCACTACCCCTATGACCTGCGCGGCGACCCGCAATTGCGAGCCGACCTGCAGACCCACATCGGCGCCATGCTGCTGCGGGTCAAATACCAGATTGGCAGCCACAATCCCCTGGCGGATCACATCAAGCAGTATTACCCCCTCGCCTACGACATCACCCTGGCGGCCATCTCTGAGTGGATCAGGCAGACCCCCTACCGATTGACCCACCACGAGATCGGCTACCTGGTGATCCACATCGGGGTCGGCCTGGAGCGCCACTACGACATCGGTTACACCCGGCGCCCCCAGGCGCTGCTGCTGTGCGATGCGGGCAACGCCACCTTCCGGGTGCTGGAAGCACGCATCCGGCGGGAATACCCCCAACTGCAGCTGACCACGCTGGAATCGGTGCGGGACTATGAAGGACTGGTGCGAGTCGAGCAGGATTTCGTCATCAGCACCCTCAGGGTGAGCGAGAAGAATGCTCCCGTGGTACTGGTCTCCCCCTTCCCGACCCAATACCAGCTGGAGCAGCTCGGCAAGCTGGTGCTCGTCGATCGCACCCGTCCCTATCTGCTCGACAAGTATTTCGATGCCGACCACTTCATGGTGCTTGATGAACCCATCAGCCAGGGGGTGCTGTTTGATCGCATCTGCAGTCAGCTTGAGGCGGAGGATCTGGTGGAGAGCGGATTCCGCGGATCCTTGCAGGAGCGGGAGCGGATCGTCTCAACCCTGCTGGGGGACGGCATCGCTCTGCCCCACTCCCTCGGCCTGCTGGCGCGCCGCACCCTGGTCTATACCGTGCTGGCCCCCCAGGGGATCGACTGGGGCAACGGCGAGAGCGCTACCCTCATCTTCGTGCTGGCCATCGCCAAGGCGGATTATGAGGAAGCCATGGGACTTTATGATCTGTTTCTGGCACTGATGAACGAAAAAGCCAGCAGAAGTCTGCTGGCTTGTCGGGATTTTGCCGCTTTCAAGGCGCTGGCTCGCAGCGCACCTTGAGCACGCCGAGGCGTATTACTCCTCATTGAAGCCCGAGGTGAACAGCGCCACCACGGCGGCCAGGGCCTCCACCTCTTCGGGGCCCTCCACCTGCACCTCCACCTGTTTGCCCTGGGCGGAGTCCAACATCAGCAGGCCGATCACGCTGTCCGCGTCGGCCTCGACCCCCTCTTCGTTGCGCAGCAACACGTGGGCATCGAACCCCTGCACCAGCTCGAACAGCATCATGGCCGGTCGCGCGTGAATGCCTAACTTGTTTTTGACTTCTACCGAGGCGGAAACGGTCATCTGAGCATCCTGTGGATACTGTG
>NZ_CAWMFQ010000095.1:0-14461 GCF_963866995.1 Aeromonas sp. ZOR0002
CAAGCAGATAATTGCAAAAAGATGGCTTTCATCGTTCAACCGATTACAAAGCGACCGCAGTGATGAATTAATGCACGAAAAGGATCTGCAGATTGGTATTCCGGATGCTGTATTGAGGCTGGCAGGTTGGCAGATCAAGCTTGTATCGATTTGGCTTTCCCCTGCTGCACAACCATGATGATCGGCTTTCCGCCTTCGGGTAACATAGCGCCCCTTTGCGATTCTCACACTCTTGGGCTTTGGAGAGTTTAATGCCTTTTGCACTTGGCCAGCGTTGGATTAGTGATACAGAGACGGATCTGGGTTTGGGGACTGTCGTTGCTGTTGAAGGACGCATGGTTACCCTGTTGTTTCCGGCTACCGGTGAAAACCGCATGTATGCCAAAGAAGAGGCACCGGTCACCCGGGTCAGCTTCAATGTGGGCGATCAGATAGCCAGCCACGAAGACTGGACCATGACGGTCGACGAAGTGCAGGAGAAAGATGGCCTGCTTATATATGTAGGTGTCCGCACCGACAATGGTGAGCCGGTTGCCCTCAAGGAAGTGTTTCTCAACAACTTCATCAAGTTCAACAAGCCGCAGGATCGCCTGTTCGCCGGCCAGATTGACCGGATGTCCCGCTTTACCCTGCGCTACGAAGCGCTGGTCAACCAGCACCAGCGTCGCCGCAACCCGACTCGCGGCCTGGCTGGCGGGAAAGTCAGTCTGATCCCGCACCAGCTCTACATCGCCCATGAAGTGGGTCACCGCTACGCCCCGCGCGTATTGCTGGCAGACGAGGTGGGTCTGGGCAAGACCATCGAAGCAGGCATGATCATTCACCAGCAGTTGCTCTCCGGCCGCGCCCATCGGGTGCTGATCCTGCTGCCCGAAACGCTCCAGCACCAGTGGCTGGTCGAGATGCTGCGCCGTTTCAACCTGCACTTCTCCCTGTTTGACGAGGAGCGCTGCATCGAGGCGTTCGCCGATGCGGAGAACCCTTTCGAGACCGAACAGCTGGCGATCTGCAGCCTCGACTTCCTGCGCAAGAAGCGTCGTCGCTTCGAACAAGTGCTGGAAGCCGAGTGGGATCTGCTGGTTGTCGACGAAGCGCACCATCTGGAATGGAGTGAGGAGGCACCGAGCCGCGCCTACGAAATGGTGGAAGCGCTGGCCGAACAAGTACCGGGTGTACTGCTGCTGACCGCGACCCCGGATCAGCTGGGCCACCAGAGCCACTTCGCCCGTCTACGCCTGCTCGACCCGGAGCGTTTCTACGACTACGAGGCCTTCCTCGCCGAGGAGCAGGCCTATGGTCAGGTCGCGAGCGCAGCCCAGGAACTGCTGGATGGCAAGACCCTGAGCGATGAAGCCAGGCAGATCCTCGCCAGCCAGCTGGATGGGCTGGATCTCACTGATGCGGCCGCCCGTCAGCAGGCAGTTGCCAAGCTGCTGGATCAGCATGGCACCGGCCGGGTGCTGTTCCGTAACAGCCGCGCCAATATTCAGGGCTTCCCGGAGCGCCACCTCAACGTCTACCCCATGCCGCTGCCGGAGCAGTACAAGACCGCCATCAAGGTGATGGGCATGATGGGTGGCAATGGCGGCGATCTGCAGACCCGTGCCCTGCGCTACCTCTATCCCGAGAAGATCTTCCAGCAGTTCGAAGGCGACAACGCTACCTGGACCCAGTTCGACCCGCGCGTCGAATGGTTGCTGGAACTGCTGCTCTCAGCCCGTCAGCAGAAGGTGCTGGTGATCTGCTCCGAAGCAGCCACCGCCATCGCGCTGGAGGAGGCGCTGCGCACCCGTGAAGGGATCCGTGGCGCCGTATTCCACGAAGGGATGTCGATCCTCGAGCGGGACAAGGCCTCCGCCTATTTCGCTCAAGCTGAGGGGGGCGCCCAGGTGCTGCTCTGCTCCGAGATCGGCTCAGAAGGTCGCAACTTCCAGTTTGCCAGCCATCTGGTGCTGTTCGATCTGCCACTCAACCCGGATCTGCTGGAACAGCGTATCGGCCGACTGGACCGTATCGGTCAGCAGAATACCGTCGAGATCCACGTCCCCTATCTGGAAGGGACTGCCCAGCGCGCCCTACAGCTCTGGTATCACGATGGTCTGGATGCATTCGAGCAGACCTGCCCGACCGCCCGGCCAGTGTTCGAAGCGGTACGTGACGAGCTGTTCGAGCTGCTGGCTGCCAACACCGGCGAGCAGGGCCCCCTCGACGCCCTGCTGGTCAAGACCCGCGAACTGCACGAGCCGCTCAAGGCCCGGCTGGAACAGGGTCGCGATCGCCTGCTGGAAATCCACTCCAGCGGTGGCACCACCGCCCAGCAGCTGGTCGAGAAGCTCGCCGCCGAAGATGACGACACCGGCATGATCTCCTTCGCCCTCAAGATGTTCGACGAGATCGGCGTCAACCAGGATGATCGTGGTGAAAATGCGCTGGTGCTGACTCCCGGGGATCACATGCTGGTGCCGAGCTTCCCGGGCCTGCCGCAAGACGGCATGACCATCACCTTCGATCGCAACACCGCTCTGTCGCGGGATGACATGGCGCTGCTCTCCTGGGATCACCCCATGATGCGCGGCGGTATCGACCTGATCCTGGGTTCCGAGATCGGTGCCACCTCGGTCGCTCTGCTCAAGAACAAGGCGCTGCCGGTCGGCTCCATCCTGCTTGAGCTGATCTTCGTTGCCGAGTCCGCGGCTCATCCCCAGCTCTACCGCTTCATGCCGCCGACGCCGATCCGTCTGCTGATGGACAAGAACGGCCAGAATCTGGGAGAGAAGGTGGCATTCGATGCCTTCAACCGCCAGCTGACACCGGTCAACCGCCACCTTGGCAGCAAGCTGGTCACCGCATCCCAGCCGGTGATCCACGGCCTGATTGGCAAGGGCGAGGTCATTGCCAACGAACTGAAAGCCGGGATTGTCGACAAAGCCCGCGCCCAGATGGCGCAGACCCTGCAGCAGGATCTGGACAGGCTGGAAGCGCTCAAGGCGGTCAACCCGAATGTGCGCGACAGCGAGCTGGAATATCTGCGCAATCTGCAGGCAGAATTGCACCACCTGATCGACCAGACCCAGCTCAAGCTGGATGCCATCCGCTTTATTGTGGTTACCCATAACTGATAAAACGGTGAAATGGCCAAACCCAACGCGAGTTGGCTGCCATGCACTTTTATCGTGGTAATCCATAACTAATGGGGGCTTGCCCCCGCTTTGACCAAAGATGCGAGACGCTATGTTTGTATACTCACCGCCCCTGGAACCCTGGCTCGATATCCTGTTCAAGGACAAGGACATCATGGTGGTCAACAAGCCCACTGGCCTGCTGAGCGTCCCCGGACGCGGCCCCGAGAATGAAGACAGCGTGCTCCATCGGGTCAAGCAGCAGCACCCCAAAGCGGCGGCTGCCCATCGCCTCGACATGGCGACCACCGGCGTGCTGGTGATCCCGCTCACCCCCAACTCCCACCGGGAGCTGAGCCGGCAATTCCGAGAGCGTGAGACCGAGAAGCACTACCTCGCCTGGGTGTGGGGTGAACCGGTGCTGGATGCGGGTGAAGTGGATCTGCCGCTCTGCGTCGACTGGCCCAACCGGCCGAAGCAGAAGGTGGATTTTGAGGAGGGGCGTCATGCCCTGACCCTGTGGCAGAAGCTGAAGGTGGAGAACGGCAACAGCCTGATCAAGCTGACCCCGATTACCGGTCGCTCCCATCAGTTGCGGGTACACATGCTGGAGCTGGGTCACCCCATCCTCGGCGACAACCTCTACGCCAACCCGGATGCGCTGACGGCTGCACCGCACCTTTATCTTCATGCGGCCAGCCTGACCATCAGCCACCCCCGCAGCGGCGAGCGGATGACCTTCGAGGCACCGGCCCCTTTCCCGGTCTGAGCCTGACAGGTAACAGCCCAATAAAAAGAAAGCCCCCATCGAGAGATGGGGGCTTTTTTATCGCTCAGACGCGGATATCGATCTTGCTTCCGAGGGAAGCGCTGGCCGATGTCGGCGCAGCCGGAGCGGATTGCGCTGCTGTTTCCAGCAGTTTCAGTGCGGATTCGCCTTCCTGGGTCTGCTGCTTTTTGGCCAGGCTGGCCACCATCAGTGCAGAACCGAACGACGCATTTGCAGAACTAGAAATATCCATTGTGTACCTCCTGCCAAGAGACTATCGGCCGGGCCCGGTGAGACATGAGCCATATCGTTCAACGCAGATATGCCTTGTCCGGCGAGCGCCGGGCCAACCAGCGCTCTTCCATCTCCAGCAATGTCTGATAGGCCTTTTCGGCATGCTCCGGGCGACTGAACAGATATCCCTGCCCATACAGATGTATGTCGGTCAATGAACGCAGCACATCGAGCTGCCCCTGGGTCTCGATCCCTTCACATACCAGTTTCTTGCCAAGCATGGAGCCCATACGGCAGATGTTGGCGACCAGTTCGGCCGCCTCGATGGAGGTGTCGATACCCTGAATGAAGGACCTGTCTATCTTCACCTTGCTCACCGGCAGCTTCTGCAGATAGCTGAGGGAGGAGTAGCCGGTGCCGAAGTCGTCAAGGGCCAGATGCACACCCTGCTGGCTGAGATCCTGCATCAACTGCAGCGAGTTCTTGACCTCGCGCATGGTGGTGTCTTCCGTCACCTCCAGCACCAGGCTGGACGCGGGAATATGGTGCTCCATCAGCGCTCTGGCCACCAACTTCAACAGGTTGCGCTGGTACATGCCCGGGGAGATGTTCACGCACATCTGCAAGTCCACCAAACCCAGGTGCTGCCACTGATGAAGTTGCTCACATGCGGTATTCAATACCCAGCCACCCAGTTTCTCAGCCAGCTGAAACTCTTCCGCCACCTGGATCACCTCGTTGGGGGGAATAAAGCCAAGCTCGGGATGGCGCCAGCGCAGCAGTGCCTCCACGGCTTCACAGCGTCCGCTCTCAAGATTGACGATGGGCTGGTAATAGAGCTCGAGCGCATTGTGCTCCAGCGCCATCACCATGTCGGACGCGAGATGCTTGCGCCTGGCCGTCTCGTTGAGCAGGGAACTGTCATAGATGACATAGGGAACATGGGTCTTGCGGCTGTGAGAGAGGGCCTGCTCCGCCCGGCTGAGTAACTCCTGGGTCTGGTTGCTGTCGGTCGGGAAGAAGGCGATACCGATACCGACCTCAAGCCGGAAAGGGTAGTTGTCGATGATGATGTCTTGCTTGATGGAGTGGAGTACTCTGGCCACGAGCTCCCTGACCTGGCGAAGATCGCTCCCCTCCCGTTGCAGCATCGCAAGCTGATCTCCCCCCAAACGCGCCACCCACTCCCCGTTTTCGCACAGGGCGCGCAGCCGCTTTGCCACCTCTTGCAGCAGAAGGTCCCCTGTGTTGTAGCCAAACTTGCTGTTGATATCGCGAAAGTCGTTGATGTCGACCAGCACCAGTCCGAAGGAGGTGTCACGGGTGACATAGGCATCCATCTTTTCCAGCAGCGCCAGCCGGTTGGCGAGCCCGGTGAGAGGATCGATCCTAGCGGTCCTGAAATGGCGCCTGGCTTCTCGCACCAGCAGGCCGCTGAGCAGAATGACGGACACCACCAGCCCCGACACCATGAACAGCAGGGCATTGCGCAACTGGCCAAAACGCGCGTCGTTGCCCGTATAGACGTTGATGTTGTTCTGCATGACGGAAGCAAGAGAGTAAGAGAGGGGTTCCTGCAAGGGCGCCAGTGTCATCATGACTTGCTGGTAATCCGGCGTCCCCGGTTTGAGCCTGACCAAATCAGGCTCCAGCTTGCGGATACTGCTTTCGGTCAGTTTCACCAGCCGCAGCGTCTTTGGATTGTCCGCGAGGCTTTTTCTCAATTGGCCGCTCAGGAGGATGGGGGTACGACTCCAGAGAATGTCATAGCGGAGCAGCAGGGCTTCCTGGTCTATGCCGCCATAGTGGTAAATCTCGACGGCATTGAGAAAGCGGCCCAGCTCGAGCTGCAACTGCATCAATGCCCAGGAGACGTCATAGGTGTACTTCTCCATCACCCGGGTCGCATTTTGTATCTGCACCAGGCAATAGAGGGTGCTACCCGTGAACAACAGAATGGATAGATAAAGAACGCCGAGTAAGGGCCATGCCCTGGTCTTCGCTTTCACCCAGTACTCCCGTAAACCACCGTTTTTACTGCTGAATGTCGATCGCACTCAGTTGCCAGATCATCATGTCGGTGAACTCGGAACGCCTGAGTTCGGGATGCTGATCCAGTGGCAGGATAAACCAGAGCGGCCCCTTGTCACGTACCCGCATGGTCATCCCGTCATCCTGCCAGGCCAGGATAGGATCGTATTGCTTGACCTTATCCCAGTTGATCCGGATCTGGAAACTGTTCAGGGCGGTGAGCGTGATGCTCTTGCCGTTAGCCTTCACCTCAGTCAGCACGTCCGCCAGTTTCGGCCCCACGTATTTGTGCGGTTTATCCACCCAGGGATTGCTCGTCACCACCTCATGCTGCGGCAGCGCCTGGATCATGGCCATATCGAACAGCACCTCTCCATCTGCCGGATCGGCAGGGTCCAGATTCCCCGTCACCTTGAGAATGACCGGCCCCTGTGGTGTCGCCTGCGCCATGCCCGGCAAGGCCAGGGAAAGGAGTAACGGGAGAAGCCCTAAGTATCGCATGTTCACCTCAGATCATTTCACTATCAACAACTTCAGCTTAGTAGCACTAAAAAAAACGGCCCGCAAAAGCGAGCCGTTTGATGACTTGACGGGATTACATCATACCCATACCGCCCATGCCACCCATATCAGGCATGGCAGGTGCATCTTTCTTCGGCAGCTCGGAGATCATGCACTCTGTGGTGATCATCAGGCCGGCGACGGACGAGGCGAACTGCAGGGCAGAACGAGTTACCTTGGTCGGATCCAGGATACCCATGGCCAGCATGTCGCCGTACTGTTCGGTGTAGGCGTTGTAACCGTAGTTGCCTTCACCGTTCTTCACGGCATTGGCGATGACGGAGGCTTCTTCGCCGGCGTTGATGACGATTTGACGCAGCGGGGCTTCCATGGCGCGCAGGGCAACCTTGATACCGACGTTCTGGTCTTCGTTGTCACCACGCAGGGAGGCCAGCTTGGCAGCAACGCGCACCAGCGCTACACCACCACCGGCAACCACGCCTTCTTCCACGGCTGCGCGAGTGGCGTGCAGGGCATCGTCAACACGGGCTTTCTTCTCTTTCATTTCAACTTCAGTGGCAGCACCCACCTTGATCACGGCAACACCGCCGGCCAGCTTGGCCACGCGCTCTTGCAGCTTCTCACGGTCGTAATCGGAAGAGGTCTCTTCGATCTGCTGACGGATCTGGGCCACGCGGCTTTCGATCAGGGCAGCATCACCCACGCCATCGATGATGGTGGTGTTCTCTTTGGTGATGACGATGCGCTTGGCACGGCCCAGATCTTCCAGGGTCGCTTTTTCCAGCTCCATGCCCACTTCTTCGGAGATCACGGTACCACCGGTCAGAATGGCGATATCCTGCAGCATGGCCTTGCGGCGATCACCGAAGCCCGGCGCCTTGACGGCGGCCACTTTCACGATGCCACGCATGGTGTTGACCACCAGGGTCGCCAGTGCTTCGCCTTCCACGTCTTCGGCCACGATGATCAGCGGTTTGCCCGCCTTGGCCACACCTTCCAGCACCGGCAGCATTTCGCGGATGTTGGAGACTTTCTTGTCCACCAGCAGGATGAAGGGGTCATCCAGTTCGACGGAGCCGGTTTCCGGCTTGTTCACGAAGTAAGGGGAGAGGTAGCCGCGGTCGAACTGCATACCTTCTACCACCGCCAGCTCGTCTTCCAAGCCCTGACCGTCTTCCACGGTGATGACGCCGTCACGGCCGACCTTGTCCATGGCTTCGGCAATCAGCTTGCCGACCTTCTCGTCGGAGTTGGCGGAGATGGTGCCTACCTGGGCGATGGCATTGTTGTCGGCACAGGGAGTGGACAGTGCTTGCAGCTCGGCAACGGCAGCCACAACGGCCTTGTCGATACCACGCTTCAGATCCATGGGATTCATGCCGGCGGCAACGGCCTTCAGGCCTTCGTTGACGATGGCTTGAGCCAGCACGGTGGCAGTGGTGGTACCGTCACCGGCGGCGTCATTGGCCTTGGAAGCGACTTCCTTGACCATCTGGGCACCCATATTCTGGAACTTGTCTTCCAGTTCGATTTCACGGGCAACGGAGACGCCATCCTTGGTGATGGTCGGGGCGCCGAAGGACTTGTCCAGCACCACGTTGCGGCCTTTCGGGCCCAGGGTCACCTTGACGGCATCGGCCAGGATGTTGACACCTTCCAGCATTTTGATGCGAGCTTCGTTGCCAAACTTAACTTCTTTAGCTGCCATGTTCTTCAATCCTTAAATCAATTCGGGAAAAGAGGGAGGGTGATTACTCTTCGACAATCGCCAGGATGTCGGT
This sequence comes from Aeromonas sp. ZOR0002, assembly GCF_963866995.1. Classification (NCBI taxonomy): domain Bacteria; kingdom Pseudomonadati; phylum Pseudomonadota; class Gammaproteobacteria; order Aeromonadales; family Aeromonadaceae; genus Aeromonas; species Aeromonas sp. ZOR0002. The sequence continues at coordinate 8,457 of NZ_CAWMFQ010000095.1, forward strand.
CTCGGACAGGATCAGTACGTCCTGGCCATCCAGCTTTTCGGTCTTCACGCCGTAGCCTTCGTTGAAGATCACCTTGTCACCCACCTTGACGGCCAGTGCTTTGACATCCCCATTGTCCAGAATTCGACCAGTCCCCACGGCAAGAACTTCACCACGGGTGGACTTCTGGGCCGCAGTGCCAGTCAAGACGATGCCGCCAGCGGATTTGGCTTCAGCTTCGATGCGCTTGATGATGACGCGGTCGTGCAGTGGACGAATTTTCATCGATAACTCTCCCAAAATGAGTCTCTGTGTTGCTTGAGGAATGGCCGCAATCGGCCAAATTTGTCATGCCCCTGATCTGGGGCAACAGGGCTAGCCCTTCAAGGGCAAATACAAAAAAAATATTTTCACGTACTATGAACACCTTCGATGGATCACCCATCCCCAATCAGGAAGGCGGATGGAGACGGCCAGCATTCAGGCCCAAAGCACCTAGAGACTCTGCCTTGAGCCGACCCAATCCCATGCTGACCGCTCCCATGACGCCCATGCTGCTGCGCATGACAGGCCCCATGATCCTGGGCATCATCGCCATCCTGGCCTTCAACCTGGTCGATACCTTCTTCATCGGCATGCTGGGTACCCAGGCGCTGGCCGCCATCAGTTTTACCTTCCCGGTCACCTTTGTCGTCACCTCCCTGACCATGGGGCTGGGAGCGGGCCTGTGCGCCCTGCTCGGTCATGCCCTGGGGCAGGGTCGCCATGACGAGGCAGCCCGCATCACCACAGACTGCCTGTTCCTTGCCGTCATCGTGGTGAGTCTGCTCGCCGGGCTGGGGGCATTGACCATTACCCCTCTGTTCACCCTGCTGGGGGCCAGCCCCGAGCTCATCTCCCTCATCCACGACTACATGCTCATCTGGTATCTGACCGTCCCCATGCTGGTCGTGCCCATGGTCGGCAATGCGGCTATCCGGACGACGGGGGATACCAAGACCCCCAGTCTGGTGATGGGGGTCGCCGGTCTGGTCAACGGCGTGCTGGATCCTCTGCTCATCTTCGGGCCGGGCCCCTTCCCCGAGTGGGGCATTCGGGGAGCCGCCATCGCCACTTCCCTCTCCTGGCTGATGGCCATGCTGGTCAGCCTCTATATATTGCGCCACCGCGAGGGCCTGCTGCGCTGGCGCCTCTCCCCGCGCCCGCAGTTGCTGGCCCACTGGCGCGCCCTGCTCCATGTGGCGGTGCCCGCATCGTTTACCAACATGCTCAACCCACTGGCCAACGCCGTGTTGATGATCATTTTCGCCGGGCTGGGAACCGAGGTGGTCGCCGCCTACGGCGCGGCATCCCGGGTCGAGGCCTTGCTGCTCATCGTGATGATGGCGCTCTCCTCCGTGCTGGCCCCCTTCATCTCGCAGAACTGCGGCGCCGGGAATCCGGCCCGAGCCAAGGCCGCCCTGCTGCTCTGCATGCGCTTTGCCCTGATATTCCAGCTTGGGGTCTACGCGCTGATCTGGCTTCTCGCCCCCTTCATCGCCGATCTGTTCAGCGATCATCCGCAAGTGGTGCGACTCATCGTGCTCTATCTGCATCTGGTCCCCATTGGCTACGGCTTTCAGGGCATGGTGATGCTGCTGGCATCGGCCCTCAACGGCGTCAGGGCATCGGCGGTGTCACTGCTGATAAACGGCATCAGACTGTTTGTCTTCTTGCTGCCGGGGGCCTGGCTGGGGGCAAAACTGGGGGGAGAACAGGGGATCTATCTGGGGATGCTGCTGGCGAACCTGGCCGCCGGATTGCTGGCATGGGGGTATGCCCGCCACAGATTCGAGCGGCTGTGCCATCAGGGGAGATCCTGACGGCACAGCCCGAGGCTCGCGATTACTCTTTGCGTTCGAACTCCCCTTCGATGGTGTTGCCACCGCCTCGCGGGGATTGTCCGGGCCTGTCATCGCCCGGGCCCGGCTCGAACGGCTGCTGGCGAGCCTGGAAGCCCCCCATCTGCATCCTGAACTGATTGCTGCCAATCAGCTTGTCGGCCAGCATGTTGCGCAGCCAGGGCTGCAGCAGCAGGATGCCGACAATATCGCTCACAAATCCCGGGATAATCAGCAGCAAGCCCGCCAGCGCCAGCATCATGCCCCCCATCACCTCGCGGCCGGGCATCTCCCCCAGCTGCATCTTCTGCTGGGCAGTGAGCAGGGTCTTGATCCCCTCGCTGCGCACCAGCGACGATCCCAGCACGGCAGTCAGCACCAGCAAGCCAACGGTCGGCAAGGCCCCGATCACGGAGCCCACCTTGATCATGACGGTGAGCTCCAGCAATACCAGCCCGACCAACAACAGTAACAACTTGCCCATAGCAACCTCGGAGCGATGAATGAATGGACCCGGGGTGTCCGGTCGGCAGCCGCACATCGCTGATGCTGGCGCGCCGGGTTCAGGTCTTCTGACATTAACATGGGGCTGGTTGATCATTTTTCAAGCCTCTCCTGCCGCAGGCCCCGGAATACGGATAAATATTTGTCCGCCCAACTGGGATTGAGGTGGTTGTTCTGTCAAAGTTAATCGCCCGATTGCAATATCTGTTTAATGACCACAAGAAATTTGAGGTTGCCTCAAATTTAGTGATCCAGGTCTAATACCGGATACCTCAATTGGGGTAACATCAACACCAGTCATTGCACAGGGAGCAACTGGCTCCCAACTGCCCCACCCGATGTGTGGTGCTTCAGGATGAAATGTGCGTAGGGAAATCGCGACCACTCGGTGAGGATCGTTTCCATTTATTTGATTTCTGAGGCATAACAATGAGCGACATCAAGAACGTCCGCATTGAAGAAGACCTGCTGGGCACCAAAGAAGTTTCCAACGACCTCTACTACGGCGTGCATACCCTGCGCGCTGTTGAAAACTTCAAGATCAGCACTCAGAAGATTTCTGACGTTCCCGAGTTTGTTCGTGGCATGGTCCTGACCAAGAAGGCGGCTGCACTGGCCAACGGTGAACTGGGCACCATCCGTCCCGAGATCGCAGACAAGATTGTCGAAGCCTGCGACCTGATGCTGAACACCGGCAAGTGCTTCGATCAGTTCCCGGTCGATGTCTATCAGGGCGGCGCCGGTACCTCCGTCAACATGAACACCAACGAAGTGCTGGCCAACATCGCCCTCGAGCTGATGGGACTTGAAAAGGGTCGCTACGACGTCATCAACCCCAACGATCACGTCAACAAGTGCCAGTCCACCAACGATGCCTACCCCACCGGTTTCCGCGTGGCCGTGGTCAACAGCACCGACACCACCCTGCACGCTCTGGAAGCCCTCATCGCCGCCTTCGATGTCAAGGCCAAGGAATTCAAACATATCCTGAAAATGGGCCGTACCCAGTTGCAGGACGCCGTGCCCATGACTCTGGGTCAGGAGTTCCACGCCTTCGCCGTCACCCTGCGTGAAGAGATCAAATCCATCAAGCGTTGCCAGGAGCTGCTGCTGGAAGTGAACCTGGGCGCCACCGCCATCGGTACCGGTCTGAACACTCCGCCCGAGTACTCCGGTCTTGCCATCAAGCGTCTGGCCGAGATCACCGGTCGTGCCTACGTGCCGGCAGAGGACCTCATCGAAGCGACCTCCGACTGCGGCGCCTATGTGATGCTGCACGGTGCGGTCAAGCGTCTGGCCATGAAGCTCTCCAAGATCTGTAATGACTTGCGTCTGCTCTCCTCCGGCCCGCGCACCGCGCTCAAAGAGATCAACCTGCCGGAAATGCAGGCTGGCTCCTCCATCATGCCGGCCAAGGTCAACCCGGTCATTCCGGAAGTGGTCAACCAGTCCTGCTTCAAGGTATTCGGCAACGACGTCACCATCACCTTCGCCGCCGAGGCCGGTCAGCTGCAGCTGAACGTCATGGAGCCGGTGATCGGTCAGGCCATGTTCGAATCCCTGAGCCTGATGGAAAAAGCCTGCATCTCCCTGCGCGAGAAGTGCGTGGAAGGCATCACCGCCAACCCGGACATCTGCATGAACCACGTGCTGAACTCCATCGGCATCGTGACCTACCTGAACCCCTTCATCGGTCACCATGAAGGCGACATCGTCGGCAAGATCTGTGCCCAGACCGGCAAGAACGTCCGCGAAGTCGTGCTGGAACGCGGCCTGCTGACCGCCGAACAGCTGGACGAGATCCTCTCCATCGAGAACCTGATGAACCCGCAATACAAAGCCAAGCGTTACACCCGCGAAGCCACCGTATAAGCGAGCAGATGGGCCGGGGTTATCCCGGCCCATTTAAAGTCAATTCCCGAGCGGTCTCTCCACAGCCCCATCGGGAATTGGCTTTTCAGCCTAATAAAACCTAAAAAAACTGGAAAATGGAGTGTTCGCTATGATTGGAATCGAGTTACTTGTCGTGCTCGCCGCTATCTATCTGGGGGCCCGGATAGGCAGCATCGGTATCGGCTTTGCCGGTGGTCTTGGGGTACTGGTACTGACCTGGGGGCTGGGCATGCCCATCCCGAGTGATCAGCTGGTGACCTATCTCCCGTGGGACGTGATCATGATCATCGCGTCCGTCATCTGCGCCATTGCCTGTATGCAGCTGGCTGGCGGGATGGATTATCTGGTGCACCTGGCCGAAAAAGCCCTGCGCAAGAATCCCAAGCACATCACCTTCGCCGCGCCGGTCGTCACCTACCTGATGACCATGCTGGCCGGTACCGGTCACACCGCCTTCTCCACCCTGCCGGTGATCGCCGAAGTGGCCAAGGAGCAGGGCATTCGCCCCTCCCGTCCGCTCTCCATCGCGGTCGTTGCCTCCCAGATTGCCATCACCGCCTCCCCCATCTCGGCGGCCGTGGTCGCCTTCTCCGGCATGCTGGAGCCGCTTGGCGTCGACTACTTGACCCTGCTGGCCATCTGCATCCCGTCCAGCTTCATCGCCTGTCTGCTGGGGGCCTTCATCGCCAACCTGCTGGGCAAGCCGCTGGATCAGGACGAAGTCTATCTGGAGCGCAAAGCCAAGGGACTCATCAAGCTGCGCGGTACCAGCCAGGTTGAGATCAAGCCTTATGCCAAGCTCTCCGTCGGCATCTTCGTCGCCTCCATCGTGGCCGTGATGGCCTATGCCACCGCCATCTCCGGCAATGTCGGCCTCATCAGCAATCCGCCGATCCCCCGCGATGGCGCCATCATGGGCATCATGCTCTCCGCCGCCACCCTGATGGTACTGTTCTGCAAACTGGACGCGGCCCAGATCACCAACATGCCGACCTTCAAGTCCGGTATGTCCGCCTGTATCTGCGTGCTGGGCGTAGCCTGGCTGGGCAACGTCTTCGTGAAGGGCAACATGGTGGAGATCCAGGCGTTCGCCGGCGATCTGCTGAGCCAATACAGCTGGCTGCTGGCCGTGGTGCTGTTCTTCTCCTCCATGCTGCTCTACTCGCAAGGTGCCACCACCAAGGCCCTGATGCCTGCCGCCCTGGCACTGGGTGTCAGCCCGCTGGCGGCCATCGCCTCCTTCGCCGCCGTGAGCGCCCTGTTCGTGCTGCCGACCTACCCGACCCTGCTGGCCGCGGTCGAGATGGACGACACCGGATCCACCCGCATCGGCAAGGCCGTGTTCAACCACCCCTTCTTCATCCCGGGTGTGGCCACCATCGCCATGGCTGTGGCGCTCGGCTTCTTCTTCGGTGGTCTCATCCTCTGACCGGTGAACCACCCCATGCAAAACGGCCCGAACGGGCCGTTTTTTTATGCCCTGCCACCGCCGGGCGCCCATGAAAAAGCCGCTCCCGGGAGCGGCTTTCGTCATCCTGGCGGCATCCTCAGACCGTGGTCTGGCGGGTACCGAAATAGTCAGCCAGGAAGTCGTCGAACGACAGACTGTCACTGCGTTCCCGCTCCCGCTGCTTGGCCAGGGAGTCCCGCGCCTCGCCGGCAAAGTAGGCCTCGTCCCAGTATTGCAGCTCGCCGGCCAGCATCTCTTCCCGGTAGCGGCTCGCCAGCGCATCGCCGAAGCAGCCGTTG
>NZ_CAWMFQ010000096.1:0-2684 GCF_963866995.1 Aeromonas sp. ZOR0002
CATATCGGCTCTTGAAGCTGGCTGAGGGTCATGGGTAATCAGAAATTTCATTAACAAAGTGCGATCCCGCCCTGGGATGCGCTAGGGGAAGCCGTTTGCATCTGTTTAGGAAAAACCGGGCCCCGCTATCCGCGGGGCCCGGTTTTGATTTAGGCCATCAGCTTTTGCATGGCGCGGTTGAGGTCGACCGCGGTTTGATGCAACTGGTCGCTGGCACCCTGGGTGCGGTGGGCGTTCTCTTCGTTCTCGGTGGCGATGGTTTTGATATCCACCAGGTTGCGGGCGATATCTTCCACCACCAGCGTCTGCTCCTCGGCGGCGGTGGCGATCTGCTGGTTCATGCCGTGGATCTGGCTGATGGAGCTCGTGATGCTCTGCAACTTGCGACCCGCGACCGTCACCTGTTCGATACTCTGCTGGCTGAGTTGCTGGCTACTACCAATCGCCTGTACCGCTTCCTGGGTGCCACGCTGTACCTTGGCGATGATCTGGTTGATCTCCGCTGTAGAGTCCGCCGTGCGCTTGGCCAGGGTACGAACCTCGTCCGCGACCACGGCGAAGCCGCGACCCTGCTCACCGGCCCGCGCCGCTTCAATCGCCGCATTCAAGGCCAGCAGGTTGGTCTGCTCGGCAATGGAACGGATCACCTCCAGCACGGTACTGATGCGGCGGCTATCTTCATCCAGTTGTTTTATAACGCCAGCCGTGTTGTCAATTTCTTTACCCATCTGGGCAATGCCGCCTATGGTGTCCTGCATCACTTGCTCGCCTTCGTGAGCCGTATGGTCCGCCTGATCCGTCGCCTGGGCGGCCGATGCGGCATTCTCCGCGACATTCTGCGCCGTCGCCGACATCTCGTGCATCGCGGTAGCCACCATATCGGTGCGGGAGAATTGATCCTGGGTGCCCTTGGCCATCAACCCTGAGATTTCCTTGAGTTCATGGCTGGCACTATCCAGCTGCTCGCCACTCAACTTGAGCTGGGAAAAGGTCGTCCCCAAGAAATCGCGCAGGGTATTGGCGGCCTTGGCCAGGGCACCCAGTTCATCCTGCCGTTGCAGCGCAAAGGGTCGATCAAACTTGCCATGGCTCAACTGGATAATGAAGTCGGTGAGCGCCTTGATCGGCACCAGCAGTTGGCGATTCACCAACCAGAGACTGAGCACCCCCACCAGTAATGACGCCACAATCAGGAATACCACGCCGAGAATGGCTTGGCTGTGGGTCTCCTCACTAATGGCTTGGGCCTGACGATTGCCTTCTTCATGCAGATGCTTGACCAGAGCCTCCATCTGCTCGCTGGTTGCCCGATCGATACCCTTCACCGCCTGATCCCCCACAGTCGGGTCGCCCTGAGCGGCAACAAACTTCTCTTTGCCCTGACGATAGGCCAGCCCGAGTTTCTGATGTTCATCACTCAGGCTCCGCACCTGGGCAACCAACTCCTGACCCTGCCACTGCCCGGCCAACTGGCTCAGTTGCGCCAGCGTCTGGTTGACCGCACGCTCCTGCTCTTCAAACCGGGTCCAATACTTGGTCAGAGCCTCCGGATCCTTGCCGCGCAGCAGGACATTTTTCCACTCCTGAACCTGGCTCTTGAACTCCAGATTGGCCCGCTCAACCAGCGTCGACTCTTGCAGCGTGCTGTTAACCAGGGATTGATAATCTTCGACCCCTTGCTCCAGCAGACGGAAACAGAACAACGAGATGATGACGAGGAGAAGAATACTTCCGCCCAACAACGCCAGTAACTGTGCTCTCAACGAACCTTGTATGGACATACTTGCCCCTTCATGACCTGAATCTGTACCTATATAGCGACCCATGGAGCCTGACACCGTAATGGTGTCGTCACCGAGGGCGGCGTAGCATACACCGTAAGCGCCGTTAAATCGACCTACTTGCCTTCGTTGTATTGCACCACTTTTTTTGAAATCGGCTCCAGCGCCACATTCCACGGTAGCAGCGCTTCCAGCTTTTCCAGGCTGTCCGCTTCGCCGATCCGCGCCAGCACATAATTGATATACGCTGACGGCTCCAGTTGATTGGCTTTGGCGGTCTCCAGCAACGAGTAATATGACACCGCCTGGATGCTCAAGCACAAGCTGCTGCAAGCCATGAAAGAGTCCGATGACAAGCAGCCCATCAGCGGCATCATTCAGCTCGATGATGTCTACTGAGGTGGCGAGCGCCGTGGTGGCAAACGGGGTCGGGGCGCGGCAGGCAAGACGCCGTTTGTGGCAGCAGTGGCTCTGAACAAGGAAGGACATCCAATCAAGATGCGGATGACGGTGGTCGATGGTTTCAAAACCAAGTCCGTTGCTGATTGGGCAAAACGGCATATTGCCAGTGGTAGCGCGGTGATATCCGATGGATTGGCCTGTTTCAAAGCGGTCAAGGAGGCCAATTGTGAGCACCTGGGTGTTGTCACCGGGGGCAACCTGGACTGGCTGGATCATCCGGCATTCAACTGGGTAAACACGATGATAGGAAATGTGAAAAACTCGCTGCGGGGCAGTTGCCATACGCTCGGAGCGAAGCATTTACCAAGGCATCTTGCGGAATACTGCTTCCGGTTTAATCATCGTTTTGACCTCAAGAGCATGTTGGTTGAATTGGGGCATGCAGTCGTGGCAAGCCCTCCGATGCCATATCGGCTCTTGAAGCTGGCTGAGGGTCATGGG
>NZ_CAWMFQ010000097.1:0-26190 GCF_963866995.1 Aeromonas sp. ZOR0002
CTGGGAGTACATGAGCGTGTTGAAAAAACTGAGCTATTTGCTAACCGATCAGCCCCACCACGCTCACCACGCAGGCGGTGATGAAGACCGCGAGGCCGAGGCCGGCGAATCTCAGGTGCTTGAGAGAGACCCCCAGGCTGCGAGCGCTGGCATCGTCCAGCTCCAGCACTGCCAGCGGGCGCACCAGCACCGCCGCCAGCATCGCGGCCAGCAGCAACCGTGGCAGCAGATAGCCGACGCCGCTCCAGCTGTTCTGGGCCAGAGATCCGCTCCCCCACACCAGCAACCCTTTGAGCTCCTCCTGGAAGAACAGCAGCAATCCCATGCTGATGGCGGCCAGATAGAGGTTGATCACCAGCCCTGCAAAAACGATGACCACGGGATTGAGCTGGCGGCGCCAGGCCAGGGCGAAGACCAGCCCCATGGCCAGGCTTCCCCCGGCCATGGCGATCCACTCCCGCCCGATCAGCAGCCAGGAGGGGGCGAGCAGGGTCACCATCATCAGCGCCAGCTGGGCGCCGGAGGCCACCCCCAGGGTGGTGGGCGAGGCCAGGGGATTGCGCAGCACCTGCTGCATCAGGGTACCGGCGAGCCCGAGGGCGGCACCGGCCAGCAGGCAGATGGCAAGGCGCGGCAGCCAGCTGAAATGGACCACCGCCTGGCGGGCATCGTCCAGCTCGGGGGAGAACAGGGCCTGCCACCAGAGCGCCCCCGGCAGTTGACGCGCCAGCTCGGTGCAAGCCAGCCCCAGTGTCAGCACCAACAGGCAGAGACCCGGGCGCAGCAGGGGCGAAGAAAGAGAAGAGCTCATTGATTTGATCCCCCGGTTGCTCTGTGGACAGCCTGCTCCCGCAAGGCACCGTCCAGCAGGGTGGCGAAGCGGCGGGCCGCCAATATGCCACCAAAACTCCATGTCGCAGGCAGATGGATCACCGGATTGTTCTGTACCAGCGGGAGATGCTGCCACAATCCAGGCTCCTGAAGTTTTTCACCAACTCCTACGGGCACGGGGTCCACCACCACCAGCCTGGCCTCCGGCATCCCGAGAAACTGCTCCAGGCTCGCGACCGAGAATCCCCAGGCATTGGTCTCTCCCTGCCAGGCGTTGCGAAGGCCGAGGCGCTGCATCACTGCCTCGAACAGGCTGCCATGGCCAAACACCCGCACATGGCGCTCATCAATGAATTGCACCACCAGCAAGGGGGGCAGATCGGCGGGCTGCGCCGCCTGCATCTGTGCCAGATCCTGATCCAGCGCGGCGAGCTGGCGTTCGGCCTCCGCCTCTTTGTTGACCAGGGCGGCGATGGTCAGGGTCGCTTCCCGCAGTCGCAGCCACAGATCGGTGCCCGGTTCATACAGGGCGATGGAGTGCACCGGCGCGATGCGGGAGAGGGTCGGCGCCAGGGGGGCCGCCAGCGGCGAGATGAGAACAAGATCCGGTTTGAGCTCCGCCAGCAGTTCCCGGTTGGGTTGGGCACGCAGCCCGATATCGATCACCCCGGCAGGAAGCTGGGGTTCACCGACCCAGGCGCGATAGGGGGCCACATCCCCCACCGCCATCGGTGTCACTCCGAGCGCCAGCAGGGTTTCGGCTACGGTCCAGTCCACGGTGGCGATGCGGGGCGTGGCGCTGGTGGCGTCGGTGGCGGTAACAAGCTGCCCGGCCTCCCCTGCCAGGGGCAGCAGCAGACTGAGCAGACAGGGCGCCATCTTCAATAAACGGTTCAAGAGCGGCCCCCGGTCAGACGATGGCGATGGCGTGGTCATGGGCCGGATGGCGAATGACCTCCATGGGGATGCCATAGATGGCGTTCAGGGTCTCCCCTGTCATGATCTGTGCGGGCTCGCCGTGGGTCAGCAGACGACCGGAGTGCAGCGCCACCAGCCGATCGCAGAAACGGGAGGCCATGTTGATGTCGTGAATGACGATGATGACCCCGAGGTTGAGCTGGCGGCTGAGCTGCTTGACGAGCGTGAGCACCTCCACCTGATGGGCCACGTCCAGGGCGGCCAGTGGCTCGTCCAACAGGATGAAACGGCTCTCCTGGGCCAGCAGCATGGCGAGCCAGACTCGTCCCCGCTCACCGCCGGAGAGGGTATCCACCAGCCGATCGGCAAAGCGTTCGGTGTGGGTCAGGGCGATGGCCCGCTCCACCTGACGGTGATCTTCCGCTCCCATCCGGCCCAGCAGGCCGCGCCAGGGGTAGCGCCCCATCTCCACCAGTTCGCGGCCGAGCAGGTTTTCGGCACTCGGCAGGTGCTGGGGCAGATAGGCCACCTGACGGGCAAACTCCCGGTTGCCCCAGGCAGACAACGGCTGGTCATCGAACAGGATCTCCCCGCCGCTGTGGGGTTGCTGGCGCGCCAGCAGCTTGATCAGGGTCGATTTGCCCGACCCGTTGTGGCCGATGAGGCCATAGACCCGACCTTGCTCGAAGCGAAGGCTGGTGGGGTGCAGCAGCATGCGGTCATTGACCGCGAAGCTGGCGGATTTCATCTCGAACATAAGCAATTCCTGTGCTGGCTTGCTGCCAGTCTCATCGGTGCCAGCATCAGGCCGGCACCTTGCCATCCAGATGGGCGACCGCATCCCGGCTCACCTGCTCGCGCTGCTCGCCGGTCAGTTCGGTGAGGTGGCCCTGGCGCATCTCCAGCAGGCGATCGGCCAGTGAGAAGTAGTGATCGTCGTGGCTGATGGCGATCACCGTCTTGCCCATCTCCTTGAGACGCGGCAACAGCACCTGATAGAAGATGCGGCGGAACTGGGGATCCTGATCCGCGGCCCACTCGTCGAACAGCATCACCTCCCGCTGCTCTGCCAGGGCCAGCAGCAGGGCGACCCGCTTGCGCTGGCCCTGGGAGAGGTCGATATCGGCGATGAAGCCATCCTCGATGGCAAGCTTGCTGCCCATCTGCAACCGCTCAAGCCACTCGGCAACCAGCGCCTCTTTCGGCTCGGGCCCCAGCAAATGCTGGAACAGGTGGTAGTCGGTGAAGATGGCGGAGAAGAGCCCCAGATAGCCGTTGCGATCGGTGACCGGCTCCCCATCCAGCAGGATCCGGCCAGAGACCGGTTGATAGAGCCCGGTCAGCAGCATGGCCAGGGTCGACTTGCCGGAGCCGTTGCCACCGATGAGGAATATCTGCTCCCCCCGCTCGATCACCAGATTGATGGGGCCCACGGAGAAACCGCCCTCCCCCTGGTAGTGAAAGCTCACCTGCTCCAGCTCGATGCGCTGCCAGGGGCGAGGCGCAGGCGGCAACGGGAACGCCTCGTCCGGCTCCGCCAGATTGAGGGCAGCTATCTTGTCGAACGCCACCTGGGCGGCGATCAAGGTCGGCAAGGCTCCGATACCTTGCAGCAAGGGAGTGCGCAGGAACAGCAGGGTCAGGGCGAAGGTGGCGGCCACATTGGTGTTGGCCCAGCCCAGCCCGTTGGCCAGGAAGAAGACCAGGCCGATGGCACCCAGCATCATGATGTTCGACCAGTTCACCGCGCTCAGGTGGTAGGTATCGGCGCGGATGATCTGCTCCCGGTAGTCCCGGGCATTCTGCTCATAGAGCTGGTGGTAGACGAAGTAGGCACGCTCGCGGTTGAGCGCCAGCTCCTTGCTCCCGGCGATGATGGACTGGTAGTTCTGGTAGAGCCTGTCTTCGGCCTGGCGCATGTGCGCCAGGTGGCGATAGACCCGGTTCACCAGCAGCCAGCCCACCACCATGGTCACGGTGACCCAGAGGGCGGTAACACCGAGCAAGGCGGGAGAGAGCAGGCCAAGGTAGATGATGGAGCCCAGGGTGAGCACCAGGCCCTGTACCAGCTCCGGCAGGCGCACGAAGGCGATGGTGATCTGACCGATGTCGCTGGAAAGGGAGGCCAGGAGCGGCCCCTGCCCTATTTGACGCAGACGGGCGACGTCGGTATCCAGCAGTTGCTTGAGCAGGCGGCCACGCAACCGGTAGACGAAATGGTGACCCAGGGTGGTCAGGGCCAGTTGGGATCCGAGCGTGATCACCAGCAGCAGCAAGACAAGGCCGACAAGCTGACCCAGGATCGGCAGCGGATCCCCGACTGATTCGATAAGTGATTGATTGATGAAGGCAATGACGCCTATCCCGCTGACAGCACTCAGCAGGCTGAGCAGGGTAATGGCGATGAAGGGCCAACGGTATTGGCGATAAACCAGTGACAAGAGTTCCATGACAGGCCTGTAGATGAATGGAAGGAGGGCGGGAGCCTTCGCCCCCGCCCGGCCTGTCGCTTACCAGCGGTAATTGACGGTGCCGACTATGCTGCGCGGCTCGCCGTAGTAGCAGTAGTAGTCGCAGCTCGCCACATAGGTGTCGTTCAGCAGGTTGTTGACGTTGATCTGGGCACGCCAGTTCTTGGCAAAGTCATACCCGATCATCGCATCCCATACGGTGTGTGCAGGTACCTGGGCGGAACCATAGATGGGGGTGTAGTCCGCATTCACCGCGCCGATGCCGACGCTGGAACCCACATAGCGCACGCCGGAACCCAGCTCAAGACCGGATACCGGGCCCTGCTGCACCTTGTAGTTGCCCCAGAAGGAGGCCTGGTGGCGCGGGATCAGGCTCGCACGACGATCGCCGTTGCCGGTGTCGTTGGTCTTGGCATCGGTGTAGGTATAGGCAGCGGTCAGGCGCAACGCCTCGGTGGCCTGCACGCTCCCCTCCAGCTCGACCCCCTGGGAGGTCACTTCACCGGCCTGGGTCTGCTGGCCGGATCCGGTAGAGACCAGGGAGTTGGTCTGCTCCAGATCGAACAGCGCCAGGTTGATGTAGCCATCGAGGAAGCTGGGTGCGTACTTGACCCCGGTCTCGTAGAGCTTGCCTTCCAGCGGCTTGTAGGAGTTGCCGGTGTTGGGGTCTATCCCCGGCAGCACTTCGAAGGATTCCGCATAGGCGAAGTAAGGGGAGAGACCGTTGTCGGCCAGGTACATCAGGCTGCCGGAGAGAGAGAGGTTGTCGTCGTACTGTTTCTCGTTCTTGCTCTTGGCTTCGCTGATGTTGTGGGTTTCCACGTAGTCGAAACGACCGCCCGCGGTCAGCAGCCAGCGATCATCCCAGCGGATCTGGTGCTGGGCATAGAGGCCGCTCTGACCCTTGGTGCTCTTCTGATGGGTCGCGGTGGATTCATCAAAACCGGGGAAACCGCTGTAATCCGGGTTCATGGTGTTGATGGCGCCCATGCCATAGTTGTCGGCTTCCTGGCCTTCATTCACATGGCGCTGCAGATCCACCCCCAGCAACAGGGTCTGCTCCGTACTGTCGGTGTTCCAGTAGCCCACCATCTGGTTGTCCATGGTGGCGCTCTTGGTATCCCCATCCCGGTAGACCAGGCCGCGGTAGGCGGTGGTACCTTCATAGGTCGGGAAGATGTAGGTCTGGCGCAGCAGCAGATCGTTGTAGTTGAAGCGAACGTTCTGCTTGAACTCCCAGGTCTGGTTGAGCTGGTGGGCCAGCTCGTACCCGGCGGAGATCTGGGTATTGCGATTGCGATCGTAATCCGGCTGGCTCAGGTTGGTGGAGGGATCGATCTGGCCGCCGGAGGTATTCAGGGTGCCGTAAACCGGGAAGAAGCCGTTGGTCGGCACCCCTTCATCGTGCTTGAAGCTGGAGAGCAGCGTCAGCGTGGTGCGATCCGAAATATCCAGGGTCACGCTCGGCGCCAGATAGGCGCGCTCGTTGTAGGTGCCATCCAGCACGCCGTCCCGCTCGTTGTAGAGGGCCACCAGACGATAACGGCTGTTGTCGGTAAGGGTGTCGGAGACATCCACCCCGACCTGGCGCAGATCCCGGTTGCCCAGTTGCAGGTTCACCAGACCCTGCGGGGTCGCTGTCGGACGCTTGCTGATGGCGTTGATGACGCCTCCGGGAGGGGCTTCGCCATACAGAATGGAGGCCGGGCCTTTGAGCACTTCCACGCTCTCAAGGCCGAAGGGTTCCGGGGTCCAGACATAGTAACCGGTGCTGAACAGGCGGTTGCCATCCAGGTAAGAAGCCGCATCGAAGCCGCGCACCTTGAACCAGTCAGCATCCGTGTCCGAACCATAGGACTGGGACAGGACGCCGGAGCGATAGCGCAGGGACTCGTCGAGCTTGAGTACGGCGTGCTGGTCCAGCTCTTCGCGATTGACCACGGAGACGGCACGGGGGGTCTCTGCCATGGGGACCTCGACCTTCATGGCGGTCCCGGTCACGACCATGGTTTCACCCGCCTTGGGCAACTCTTTATCCGTCTGTTCCGCCGCCAACACGGGCAGGGACGCCAGCAGACAGGAGAGCGGCAGCAGCTGTGCGCCTCTCTTTCGCATCACGGCATTCGGGGTATTTTTTTGCGCAATCATATAAGTGTCTCAAATATCAATAAGTTATGTTTGATTTCTTATTATGGGTGCCCAATTGGACCGGTCAGCCCGGCGTCTCAGGCGAATAAAGCAGCGCCATGCTACTACAGGTGCCGTGATCGAATCGATTCAATAATTGCTAATCATTTGCATCTGCATTGTTAATTGATGTTTTAAAGTGTCGTTTGACAACTAAATGTGCGATGAGGTCGCAACAGGCGGAAAGAAGGCAGCATGACGGCCACGAGACCGGTTTTGGCAGCAAAAAAGTGGACAGGATCCTTATCCCCAAGCTTTATCCATATTTATCCACATGCTTTGGCGGTAAGATCCCCCCTCTTCACTTTTTCGATGACATCAGGATCCATTCCATGGCCAAACTCAACCTCGTCGTCGGCTCCATGCTGGGGGCCTCCGAATATGTCGCAGATCATGTGGTCGGCCTGCTTGAACAGGCGGGCCACCAGGCGGAGATCCACAACCCCGCCAGCCTGGCCAGGATCCTGACCGAGCCAGAAGCCATCGTGTTGGTGGTCACTTCCACCCATGGTGCGGGGGATGTACCCGACAATCTGCAGCCCTTTGCCCGGGATCTTGCCGAGCAGCAGCCGGATCTCGCCGCCTTCAAGTACGGAGTGATCGCCCTGGGGGATCGCAGTTATGACACCTTCTGCCAGGGCGGCAAGACGCTGGATCGGCTGCTGGCCGGGTGCGGTGCCAGCCGACTGGGGGATCTCCTGGAAATAGACGTGACCCAGCACGAGATCCCCGAAGATGCCGCAGAAACCTGGATCCACGACTGGATGACCTTGATCGGCTGATCAGGGCCAGGGAGATCCGGTCACGACCCCCGATCTCCCTGGTTATCCCCAGATCCCTATCCACCAGGTTATTAACAGAGGGATCCGGATAAGTTTTTCCCGAGAGCTCCCCACATGAGCTCGGATAATTGTGTATAACTTAGGTACCAAGCTCTGTAAAACCTATAGTTATTCATGTATTAGATCTTGCCAACCATGTATCTGTGTATAAAAACCCATGTTATCCCCCCGTTCGCCCCCTCTGGATCCAAGCTTTTCCACAAGCAGCGATCGACCTTAACCGAATGATCTTTATGATCAAAAATGCCTTATCAACAGAAGTCGTGGATCCTAATAAAAGATCCAATAAAAGATCGATCTAAAGATCCTTAAGATCTATTTAACCGCTCCCTGATCCATACTGATCCTGAAGTAGACGTTCCCCTCCGGATGCTAAACAGATAGAATGATCCGCCCTTCAGACCAGGCAAACAAAGATCTTCAGGCGTGCAGATCAAGGTGATCCCCAATGCAATACCATGAACAATTTGATGTGATCGTCGTCGGTGGCGGTCATGCAGGAACCGAAGCAGCAACAGCGGCAGCCCGTATGGGTCTCAATACCCTGTTGCTCACCCACAACATAGATACGCTGGGGCATATGTCCTGCAATCCGGCGATCGGCGGGATCGGCAAGGGACACCTGGTCAAGGAAGTCGACGCCCTTGGCGGGATCATGGCGCAGGCCATCGATCTCGGCGGGATCCAGTTCCGCACGCTCAACTCTTCCAAGGGCCCTGCGGTGCGGGCTACCCGTGCCCAAGCGGATCGCCTGCTGTACAAGGCAGTGGTGCGTCAGACCCTGGAGAACTACCCGAACCTGAAGATCTTCCAGCAGGCCTGCGACGATCTGGTCATGGACGGGGATCGTGTCGCCGGGGTCGTCACCCAGAGCGGGATCCGCATCAGCGGCAAGACGGTCGTACTGACCGTTGGCACTTTCCTCAATGGTCTGATCCACATCGGCATGGAAAACTACAAAGGGGGCCGCGCCGGGGATCCTCCCTCGATCGCCCTCGCCCAGCGCCTGCGTGAAATGCCGCTGCGCATCGATCGCCTCAAGACGGGCACGCCACCACGCATCGATGCACGCACCGTCGATTTTTCCGTGATGCAGCAGCAACATGGTGACGATCCTCGCCCGGTCTTCTCCTTCATTGGCAACGCCAGCCAACATCCGCGCCAGATGCCTTGCTACGTGACCCATACCAATGAGCAGACCCACGAGGTGATCCGCAACAACCTGGATCGCAGCCCCATGTACGCCGGGGTGATCGAGGGGATAGGCCCGCGCTACTGCCCGTCGATCGAAGACAAGATCACCCGCTTTGCCGACAAGACGGCGCACCAGATCTTTGTGGAACCGGAAGGCCTGACCACCCACGAGCTCTACCCGAACGGGATCTCCACCAGCCTGCCGTTCGACGTGCAGGTGCAGATCGTCCGCTCGATCCGTGGTTTCGAGAATGCCCATATCACTCGCCCTGGCTACGCCATCGAGTACGATTTCTTCGATCCGCGGGATCTCAAGGCCAACATGGAGAGCAAGTGCATCGAGAACCTCTTCTTCGCCGGCCAGATCAACGGCACCACCGGCTATGAAGAGGCCGCTGCCCAGGGCCTGATGGCCGGTCTGAACGCGGGCTTGCGCGCCCAGGGCAAGGAAGCCTGGCACCCACGCCGGGATCAGGCCTACATGGGCGTGATGATGGACGATCTCTCCACCCTGGGAACCCGCGAGCCCTATCGCATGTTCACCAGTCGTGCCGAATATCGCCTGCTGCTGCGGGAAGACAACGCGGATCTGCGCCTGACCGCCATCGGCCGCGAGCTGGGTCTGGTGGATGATCATCGCTGGAGCCTGTTCAATGCCAAGGTGGAACAGGTGGAGCAGGAACGTCAGCGCATGCGCTCGACCTGGATCCACCCGCAGCATCCGTCTCTGGAGGCCGTCAACGCCCTGGTCAACACTCCCCTGACCCGGGAGCAGAGCCTGGAAGAGCTGCTGCGCCGTCCGGAAGTGACCTACGATGCCCTGATGGCCATCGAGGGTGTGGGGCCTGCATTGACCGATGCGGCTGCCGCGGATCAGGTGGAGATCCAGATCAAGTACGCCGGTTATATCGAGCGTCAGCACGACGAGGTGGAGAAACAGCTGCGCAACGAAAACACCCTGCTGCCGTTGGATATGAACTACCGCGACGTGAACGGTCTCTCCAACGAGGTGATCGCCAAGCTCAACGATGCCAAGCCAGAGACCATTGGTCAGGCGTCCCGCATCTCCGGCATCACCCCTGCCGCCATCTCCATCTTGCTGGTGCACCTGAAGAAACACGGCCTGCTGCGTAAAACCGCCTGAGGAATTCCCCGTTGGACAACATGCTGCAAAGATTGAACGGCCTGCTCATGCAGGCCGGAATTGTTATCACCGAAACCCAGAAGACCCAGTTGGTGCAGTTGGTCGAGTTGCTGCACAAGTGGAACAAGGCTTACAATCTCACCTCGGTGCGAGATCCGGACGCCATGCTGGTCAAGCATATCCTCGACAGCCTGGTGGTGAGTCCTCACCTGCACGGTGAACGCTTCATCGATGTGGGAACGGGCCCGGGTTTGCCCGGACTGCCGCTGGCCATCATCAATCCGGACAAACAGTTCGTGCTGCTCGACAGCCTGGGCAAGCGGATCAACTTCATCCGCCAGGTGATCCTGGAGCTGGGGTTGACCAATGTGACCCCCGTCAAATCCCGGGTGGAGGAGTATCAACCCGAGACCGGATTTGATGGTGTACTGAGCCGGGCTTTCGCCTCCCTGGAGGACATGCTGAGCTGGTGTCATCATCTGCCGTCACCCGAGGGCAGTTTCCTGGCGCTCAAGGGACAATACCCCGAGCAGGAGCTGGCACAGTTGCCTGACAGCATTCGTCTGGTTGCCACCCACAAGCTGGTGGTGCCGGAACTGGAAGGCGAACGCCATCTGCTGGAGTTTAAAGCCATCCAGCCCGAATAGGGCCGCCGCATTCATTTAGGGGACAGTGTGGGAAAAGTCATTGCCATAGCCAACCAGAAGGGTGGAGTGGGTAAAACCACCACCTGTGTGAATCTGGCCGCCTCCATGGCCGCTACCCGGCGCAAGGTGCTGGTGATCGATCTGGATCCGCAGGGCAATGCCACCATGGGCAGTGGCGTCGACAAGTACGATGTCGAGCGCACCGCCTATGAACTGCTGATCGAAGATGCCCCCATCGGCGAGGTGATCATCCCCGAAACCTCGGGAGGCTATCACCTGATCGCCGCCAATGCCGACGTGACCGCGGCAGAAATCCGCCTGATGGAGTTTTTTGCCCGCGAGATCCGCCTGCGCAACGCCCTGGCCTCGGTCAGGGACAAGTACGACTACGTCTTCATCGACTGCCCGCCTTCTCTCAATATGCTGACGGTGAACGCCATGGCCGCCGCCGACTCCGTGCTGGTGCCCATGCAGTGCGAATACTATGCGCTGGAAGGGCTGACCGCCCTGGTGGACACCATCAGCAAGCTGGCAGCCGTGGTCAATCCGGAGCTGAAGATTGAAGGGGTGCTGCGCACCATGTTCGATCATCGCAACCGGCTGGCCAATGATGTGTCCGATCAGCTGAAACAGCATTTCGGGGACAAGGTCTATCGCACCATCATTCCCCGCAACGTAAGACTGGCGGAGGCGCCGAGCTTTGGCGCGCCAGCCATGCACTATGACAAATCATCGGTGGGGGCCAAGGCCTATCTGGCCCTGGCTGGCGAGATCCTGCGCCGCCAGGAACAGGAGTCCCAGCCGCTCACCGCAGATCGAGAGAGCATATGACGCCGAAGAAACGTGGGCTGGGCAAGGGGCTGGACGCCCTGCTCAGCACCAGCACGGCCGCCCGCCAGAAACAGGTGATGAGCGACCAGCGCACCGAACAGGCCATGGCCCCGACCAATCAGGGCGAGCTGCGCAAGCTGCCGGTGGAGTGGCTGCAGTCCGGCAAATACCAACCGCGCAAGGATATGTCCCAGGATGCGCTGGAGGAGCTGGCCAACTCCATCCGTGCACAAGGGGTGATCCAGCCCATCGTGGTTCGCTCCATCGGTGAAAACCGTTTCGAAATCATTGCTGGTGAACGCCGCTGGCGCGCCTCCCAGCTGGCCCGTCTCGAAGTGGTGCCCTGCCTGGTCAAGGATGTCGCCGACGAGGCGGCCGTCGCCATCGCACTCATCGAGAACATCCAGCGTGAAGATCTCAACGCCATCGAGGAGGCCGTCGCCCTCCAGCGCCTGCTGACGGAGTTCGAACTGACTCACCAGCAGGTTGCCGAGGCGGTAGGCAAGTCCCGCACCACGGTCACCAACCTGCTGCGTCTCAACCAGCTCAACGAGGACGTGAAGCGCTTCGTGGAGCACGGCGACCTCGACATGGGGCATGCCCGTGCCCTGCTGGCCCTGAGCGGCCAGGCCCAGTCAGAGCTGGCCAAACTGGTGGCCCAGAAGGGGCTGACAGTGCGAGATACCGAGAAGCTGGTGCAAAAAGCACTGGAACCGGCAAAAACCAGGGTTGAACCCGTCCGCGATCCGCAGTTTGGTTATCTCGAGCGCCAGATTTCTGAAAAAATTGGCAATCAGGTGCAACTTCAGCCGGGCAAGAAAGATAGCGGCAAGTTAGTAATAAGTTACGATAACTTGGCAGATTTGGACCGGGTATTGGGCTATTTTGGCCTGTCAGAATCGTGATTTTTACGCTTTTTGTAGTAATAAAACATCCATTACTTTCGATATGAACATAACCTTAATTTCGCGCGGAAAGCCGCAAAAATTAAGGATTTTTGCCATGTTGCAATAGCCGTCTTCACGGGTATAATTTGACCGGCTTTTCGAGCTGTGAACCTGGGGTCTTCGGATCCCGATTTTTTACAGTTCTGTAATGTTCAGGGGTAGGTTGGTGAAGCAGAAAATAGCCTTGGAAGGTTTGACGCTGGCCTTGGCTATGCTCGTTTGTCAGCTGGTCCTGATCCTGGCGATCGCCACCGTCTGGTTTTATCAGGCGGGAGAGTTCGCCGGACAATCCTCTCTCTACGGAGGGGGGATGTACTGGGTTCCTCAAGCCCTGTTCACGCTCTGGGTTCTGCGCCGCAAGGTGACGAAAGAGAGCGTAGGCCTGGTTTTGCGGGACTTTTATGGTGGGGCAGGGATTAAGCTCATTACTACAACAGGACTTTTCGCCCTGCTGTTTGGCGCCGGGATTGAGGTCGACACCGCCTCGTTCTTCGCCACTTATATCCTCGCCCTCGTTGTACAGTGGATAGTTTCATTCACGCTTAACAACCACTATTAGGAAAACTCATGTCTGCAACCGGAGAAGTCCTGACTCCTCAGGGATATATCTCCCACCACCTGACCCACCTGCAGGTAGGGTCCGGGTTCTGGACGGTGAATATCGATTCCATGATATTTTCCGTCGTGCTAGGCGCCCTGTTTATCTGGTTGTTCCGCAAGGTTGCCGTCAAGGCCACCAGCGGTGTGCCCGGTAAGCTGCAGTGCTTTGTGGAGATGCTGGTCGAGTTTGTGAATGGTAACGTCAAGGACATCTTTCATGGTCGCAACAAGGTCATCGCACCTTTGGCCCTGACGGTGTTCGTGTGGATCTTCCTGATGAACTTCATGGACCTGATCCCCGTTGACTTTATCCCTCACGCTGCACAGTTGATGGGTGTTCCCTATCTGCGTGTGGTTCCCTCTGCTGACGTTAACATCACCATGTCCATGGCTTTGGGCGTGTTCTTCTTGATCCTGTACTACAGCATCAAGGTCAAGGGTATCAGCGGGTTCGTGAAGGAGCTGACGCTTCAGCCTTTCAACCACCCTGCTGCCATCCCGGTTAACTTCATCCTTGAAACCGTCACGTTGATTTCCAAGCCTGTTTCATTGGGTCTGCGACTGTTCGGCAACATGTATGCTGGCGAACTGATCTTCATCCTGATTGCGGGTTTGTTACCCTGGTGGTCACAGTGGATCCTGTCCGTGCCTTGGGCAATCTTCCACATCCTGATCATCACTTTGCAGGCGTTTATCTTCATGGTTCTGACCATCGTCTATCTGTCGATGGCGCAGGAAGACCATGGTTGATGCAACTCAAATAATCCTTTTTATACAATCAATTACATCTAAATAAATGGAGATCCTCATGGAAAACTTGAACATGGACCTGCTGTACATCGCTGCTGCAATGATGATGGGTCTGGCGGCTATCGGCGCCTCCATCGGTATCGGTATCCTGGGTGGCAAGTTCCTGGAAGGTGCAGCTCGTCAACCTGACCTGATCCCTGTTCTGCGTACCCAGTTCTTCATCGTGATGGGTCTGGTGGATGCGATCCCGATGATCGCCGTTGGTCTGGGTCTGTATGTGATGTTTGCGGTTGCCTAAGTCATTACGACTCACGCAGAACCCATTAACTAACTAAAGAGGACATCGGCTGTGAATATCAACGCCACCCTCCTCGGCCAAGCAGTTGCTTTTTTCATCTTCGTAGTGTTTTGCATGAAGTACGTATGGCCGCCGCTGATGGCTGCCATCGAAGCCCGTCAGAAAGAAATTGCTGACGGCCTCTCTTCTGCAGAACGTGCCAAGAAAGATCTGGAGCTGGCCAAGGCCAACGCCACCGATCAGCTGAAAGAAGCCAAGCTTCAGGCTGCTGAAATCATCGATCAGGCCAACAAACGCAAGGCCCAGATCATTGATGAGGCCGCTGTCGGAGCCCAAGCTGAGCGGGAGAAAATCCTGGCTCAGGGCCGTGCAGAGATCGAAGCTGAACGTCATCGTGCCAAAGAAGAACTGCGCAAGCAGGTTGCTGCTCTTGCCATCGCGGGTGCAGAGAAGATCCTGGCACGCCAAATCGACCAGGCTGCCAACAGCGACATCGTCGACAAACTGGTAGCAGAACTGTAACGGGAACGGGGCTATGTCTGAACTGACTACAATCGCTCGCCCCTACGCCAAGGCTGCTTTCGAGTTTGCCGTTGAGCACAAGGCGGTTGACCAATGGCTGGAGATGCTCGATTTCGCCGCTCAGGTGGCAGAAAACGAGACCATGCACAGCCTGGTAAACGGCTCCGTTGCTGCCGAAGAACTGGCAAAGCTGTTTGTCGGTGTCTGCGGTGAGCAGCTCAACGAGCACGGTCAGAACCTGATCCGGGTGATGGCCGAGAATGGTCGCTTGGGTGTGCTGCCGGCGGTCGTTGCCGAATTCGTCGCGCTCAAGGCTGAACTGGACAAAGAAGTTCAGGCTGACGTGATTTCGGCGATCGAACTGACCGACCAGCAGAAAGCCAATATTCAGGCTTCTCTGGAACAACGTCTCGCGCGCAAAGTGAAGCTGAATTGCAGCACAGATGCGTCCTTGATGGCCGGGGTGCTCATCAAGGCCGGTGATCTCGTTATCGACGGCACGGTCCGCGGTAAGCTGGATCGCATGGCCGATGCGCTGCAATCTTGATTGGGGTATTAGAGCATGCAACTGAATTCCACTGAAATCGCCGAGCTGATCAAGCAGCGCATTGCGCAGTTTGATGTCAAAAGCGAAGCGCGTAACGAAGGTACCATCGTTTCTGTAAGCGACGGCATCATTCGTATCCACGGTCTGGCCGATGCCATGCAGGGTGAGATGATCGAGCTGCCGGGCAACCGCTTCGCTCTGGCATTGAACCTGGAGCGTGACTCCGTTGGTGCCGTAGTAATGGGTCCCTATGCCGATCTGGCCGAAGGGATGAAGGTAAAGGGTACCGGCCGCATTCTGGAAGTGCCGGTCGGTCGTGGTCTGTTGGGCCGGGTGGTCAACACCCTGGGTCAGCCGATCGACGGTAAGGGTCCGGTAGACAACGACGGCTTCTCGCCGATCGAAGTGATCGCCCCGGGCGTTATCGAGCGTAAGTCTGTTGACCAGCCAGTCCAGACCGGTCTGAAAGCCATCGATGCCATGATCCCTATCGGTCGTGGCCAGCGTGAGCTGATCATCGGTGACCGCCAGGTTGGTAAGACCGCCATCGCCATCGACACCATCATCAACCAGAAAGATTCCGGCATTAAGTGCGTCTACGTTGCGATCGGCCAGAAGGCCTCCACCATCGCCAACGTGGTGCGCAAGCTGGAAGAGCACGGCGCCCTGGCCAACACCATCGTGGTCGTGGCTTCTGCCTCCGAAGCGGCTGCTCTGCAGTACCTGGCTCCCTACGCCGGTTGCTCCATGGGCGAGTACTTCCGTGACCGCGGCGAAGACGCACTGATCATCTATGATGACCTGTCCAAGCAGGCCGTTGCCTATCGCCAGATCTCCCTGCTGCTGCGCCGTCCGCCTGGACGTGAAGCTTACCCGGGTGACGTCTTCTATCTGCACTCCCGTCTGCTGGAGCGTGCTGCTCGCGTCAACGCCGAGTACGTAGAGAAGTTCACCAATGGTGCCGTGAAAGGCCAGACCGGTTCCCTGACCGCCCTGCCGATCATCGAAACCCAGGCCGGTGACGTCTCCGCGTTCGTTCCGACCAACGTGATCTCCATCACCGACGGCCAGATCTTCCTGACCTCCCAGCTGTTCAACTCCGGTATTCGTCCGGCGGTTGACCCGGGTATCTCCGTATCCCGTGTGGGCGGTGCTGCTCAGACCAAGATCGTCAAGAAGCTGTCCGGTGGTATCCGTACCGCGCTGGCCCAGTACCGTGAACTGGCGGCATTTGCCCAGTTCTCTTCCGACCTGGACGATGCTACTCGCAAGCAGCTGGATCACGGTCAGAAAGTCACCGAGCTGATGAAGCAGAAGCAGTACTCTCCGATGAGCGTGGCCCAGCAGTCCCTGGTGCTGTTCGCCGCCGAGAAGGGTTATCTCGCCGATGTCGAACTGAGCAAGATCGTCGACTTCGAAGCCGCTCTGCTCTCTTACGCCAATACCCAGCATGCCGAGCTGATGGCTGAAATCAATGCCAAGGCCGACTACAACGACGCGATCGTTGGCAAGCTGACTGCGTTGCTGGATGACTTCAAGGCAACCCAGACCTGGTAAGCGTGTGTGGCAGCGCAAGCTGCCACCTGATGGAGAGAAGAGATGGCCGGCGCAAAAGAGATACGTAACAAGATCGGGAGTGTGAAGAACACTCAGAAGATCACCAGCGCTATGGAAATGGTGGCAGCGAGCAAGATGCGCCGTGCGCAGGAACGCATGTCTGCCAGCCGTCCGTACGCTGAAACCATGCGCAAGGTGATCGGCCATATCGCTCAGGGGAACTTGGAATACAAGCACCCCTACCTCATCGAACGTGAGGTGAAGCGAGTGGGTTACATCGTCGTCTCCACCGACCGTGGCCTGTGTGGTGGTCTGAACATCAACCTGTTCAAGGCTGCCCTCAATGATATGAAGCAATGGAGCGCGAAAGGTGCCAAGGTTGACCTGGCATTGATCGGTAACAAGGCCTCCAACTTCTTTGAACGGCACGGCGCCAAGGTGAAAGCCCACGTCTCCGGACTGGGTGACAACCCGAGCGTCAATGACCTGATCGGTTCAGTGAAGGTCATGCTGAAGGCTTACGACAACGGTGAGATTGACAGGCTGTACCTGGTGTACAACAAGTTCGTCAACACCATGGTTCAGCAACCAAAAGTCGATCAACTGCTGCCTTTGCCCGTAACAGAAGACAGCAAGCTCGCCAAGAAGCACCACTGGGACTACCTCTATGAGCCGGATCCCAAGCAACTGCTGGATACCCTGCTGATTCGCTACGTCGAATCCCAGGTCTACCAGGGTGTGGTAGAAAACTTGGCAAGTGAACAGGCAGCCCGAATGGTTGCCATGCAAGCCGCGACTGACAACGCCGGCAACCTGATTAACGATCTGCAACTGGTATACAACAAGGCCCGTCAGGCCAGTATTACCCAGGAGCTCACTGAGATCGTTTCCGGTGCTGCTGCGGTGTAAGGCAAGGGTTATCAAAGGTTTAGAGGATTTGACATGAGTAACGGTTTCATCGTCCAAATCATCGGCGCTGTGGTGGACATCGAGTTCCCGCAGAATGCCGTGCCCCAGGTGTACGATGCACTGAAGGTTGTCAGCGAAGGCCAAGGCCAGGGTCTGGTACTGGAAGTTCAGCAACAGATCGGCGGCGGCGTCGTGCGTTGCATCACCATGGGTTCCTCCGACGGTCTGCGTCGTGGGTTGGAAGTAGTTAACAGCGGCAAGGCCATCCAGGTACCGGTCGGTACCTCGACCCTGGGCCGTATCATGAACGTACTGGGCGACCCCATCGACGAGAAGGGTCCGATCGGCGAAGAAGAGCGTTGGTCCATCCACCGCGAAGCCCCCAGCTACGAAGATCAGTCCAACAGCACCGAGCTGCTGGAGACCGGCATCAAGGTTATCGACCTGGTATGTCCGTTCGCCAAGGGTGGTAAGGTTGGTCTGTTCGGCGGCGCCGGTGTAGGCAAGACCGTCAACATGATGGAGCTGATCCGTAACATCGCGATCGAACACAGCGGTTACTCCGTGTTCGCCGGTGTAGGTGAGCGTACCCGTGAGGGTAACGACTTCTACCACGAGATGATGGAGTCCAACGTACTGGACAAAGTATCTCTGGTTTACGGTCAGATGAACGAGCCGCCCGGAAACCGTCTGCGCGTGGCGCTGACCGGCCTGACCATGGCCGAGAAGTTCCGTGACGAAGGTCGTGACGTGCTGTTCTTCGTGGACAACATCTACCGTTACACCCTGGCCGGTACCGAAGTATCCGCACTGCTGGGCCGTATGCCTTCCGCAGTAGGTTACCAGCCGACCCTGGCCGAGGAGATGGGTGTTCTGCAAGAGCGCATCACCTCCACCAAGACTGGTTCCATCACCTCCGTACAGGCCGTTTACGTGCCTGCGGATGACTTGACCGACCCGTCTCCGGCGACCACCTTCGCCCACCTGGATGCGACCGTCGTACTGTCCCGTCAGATCGCGGCACTGGGTATCTACCCGGCCGTTGACCCGCTGGACTCCACCTCCCGTCAGCTGGATCCGCTGGTGGTTGGCAAGGAGCACTACGAGACCGCTCGTGGCGTTCAGACCGTACTGCAGCGCTACAAGGAGCTGAAGGACATCATCGCCATCCTGGGTATGGATGAACTGTCAGAAGAAGACAAACTGACCGTAGCCCGTGCCCGTAAGATCGAGCGTTTCCTGTCCCAGCCGTTCTTCGTGGCCGAAGTATTTACCGGTTCTCCGGGCAAATACGTGCCGCTGAAGGAAACCATCCGTGGCTTCCAGGGCATCCTGAAGGGCGAGTATGACGATCTGCCGGAGCAGGCGTTCTACATGGTTGGCGGCATCGACGAAGTCGTCGAGAAGTCCAAGAAACTGTAAGCCTCGATAGGAGGGCCCATGGCTGAGATGATCTCCTTTCACCTGGATGTGGTGAGCGCCGAAGGAAAACTGTTTTCCGGTCGCGTGCAATCCGCCCAGGTATCAGGCTCCGAAGGTGAGCTGGGTCTCCGCCACGGTCATGCTCCGTTGCTGACTGCCATCAAGCCGGGCCTGGTCCGCTTGATCAAGCAAAATGGTAGCGAAGAGGTGCTGTACATCTCCGGCGGCATGCTGGAAGTACAACCCGAAGCCGTGACCGTGCTGGCCGATACCGCCATTCGCGCAGACGATCTGGATGAGGCGAAAGCCCAGGAAGCCAAACGTCGTGCCGAAGAGCGGATCAACAGCTCCCATGGTGATATCGACTATGCTCAGGCGTCTGCCGAGCTGGCCAAAGCGATGGCCCAGTTGCGGGTTATCGATATCGTCAAAAAGAATTACCGTTAATCACGGTGATGCAAAAAGCGACCTTCGGGTCGCTTTTTTTTTGCCCGTTGGATAGACTCCGCCCAGCATTTCCACCTGTTTCAAAGGCTAGCTATGTCTCTCAACGTCGTGATCCTGGCTGCGGGCAAAGGCACCCGCATGCGTTCCTCCCTGCCCAAGGTGCTGCACCCCGTTGCCAGCAAGCCCATGGTCTCCCATGTGATCGAGACCGCCCGCCAGATCGGTGCCGAACAGCTGCACCTGGTGTACGGCCACGGCGCCGAACTGCTGAAGGAGCGGATCCAGGCATCCGACCTGAACTGGGTGCTGCAGGCCCAGCAACTGGGGACCGGCCATGCCGTCGCCCAGGCCATTCCGTTCTGGCATGACGAAGACGACGTGCTGGTGCTCTACGGCGATACCCCGCTGATCCAGCCCGAGACCCTGCAACGCTTGCTGGCCGCCAAGGCCGACGATGGCATGGCGTTGCTGACCGTGGTGCTGGACAACCCGACCGGCTATGGCCGCATCGTGCGGGAACATGGTCAGGTGGTCGGCATTGTCGAGCAGAAGGATGCCAACGCCGAGCAACTTGCCATCCGCGAAGTGAACACCGGCGTGCTGGTGGCGAACGGTGCCCAGCTGCGCGGCTGGCTGTCGCGCCTCGACAACAAGAACGCCCAGGGCGAGTTCTATCTGACCGACGTCATCGCCATGGCCCATGGGGATGGTTGTGCCATCGCCGCCGTCCACCCTGACAGCACCATGGAAGTGGAAGGGGCCAACAACCGGGTGCAGTTGGCCCAGCTTGAGCGCAGCTACCAGCAGATGCAGGCCGAGAAGCTGATGATCGCTGGCGCCACCCTGATCGATCCGGCCCGTTTCGATCTGCGCGGCACCCTGGAAATCGGGGAGGAGGTGGTGATCGACGTCAACGTCATCATCGAAGGCAAGGTGGTGCTGGGTAATCACGTGCGCATCGGTGCCGGCAGCGTGCTGAAGGATTGCGTCATCGGCGACCACACCGAGGTGAAACCCTACTCCGTCATCGAAGGTGCGCAAATTGCCGACCAGTGCTCGGTCGGGCCCTTTACCCGCCTGCGCCCGGGTGCCGTGCTGGAGCAGGATGCCCATGTCGGCAACTTCGTCGAGATGAAGAAGGCCCGGCTGGGGGTGGGCTCGAAGTGCGGTCATCTGACCTATCTGGGGGATGCGGACGTCGGCGCCAAGGTGAACATCGGTGCCGGCACCATCACCTGCAATTACGACGGGGTGAACAAGTTCCAGACCATCATCGAGGACGATGTGTTTGTCGGCTCCGATACCCAGCTGGTGGCGCCGGTGCGGATCGGCAAGGGGGCGACCCTGGGGGCGGGTTCTACCATCACCAAGGATGTGGCGGAAAACGAGCTGGTGATCACCCGGGTGCCCCAGCGCCATATTCCGAACTGGCCCCGTCCGGTCAAGAAGAAGTGATGCCCGATCAATGAAATGCAAACCGGCGCCCGAGGGCGCCGGTTTTTTTGCTTATGGCTGATGACTGGTGTCACTGGTCGATGGCTGGGGGGCCGCCCATGCGGTGGCGGAGGGACTGTTCTCCATCACCTGATACCAGTCGAGCTTGCGAGTCAGCCCCATGACCAGCGCCAGGGTGGCGAACAGCAGCAGGGCGCCAAGCAACAGGGCTGTCTCTTCGGCCTGCAGCAGCCCGAACAGGATGGCGTAGACCAGCCCCAGCAGGGCGGCGAATCCCATGCCCTGTTTCGGGCCGCCCAGCACATGGCTCAGGTAGAAGCCGTTGAGGGCCACACTGGCCAGGGCGGCAATGAGATAGGCCCAGGCAAAGCCGAGATGCTCGGTCAGCGCCAGCAGCACCAGATAGAAGATGGCCAGCCCCATGCCCACCAGCGCGTACTGGATGGGGTGTACCCGCAGCCCCTTGAGCAGCTCGAACATGAAGAAGCTGATGAAGGTGAGGCCGATGAACAGCAGGGCATATTTGGCGGCCCGCTCGTTCAGCTGATAGTGATCCACCGGTTGCACCAGGCTGACGCTGAATGACGGCAGTTTGGTGCCCGCTCCCTTCATCATGCGGTTGAAGCGGCTCTCCATGTCGGTGGCGAACCAGCTGGTCTGCCAGCTTGCCTCGAACCCTTGATCCGCAAGGGTGCGTTCACCGGGCAGAAAGTCGCCGAGAAAATTGGGATGGGGCCAGTTGCCGTTCAGGTGAAACCGGCTGTCCTGTCCGAGCGGCACCACTTCCAGCGCATTCATGCCCTGCAGATCCAGCTCGATGTGAAAGCGGCCATCTTCGTCTGGCAAGGCGTTGAGCGGGGCATGGATCCCCACTCGCCCGTCCCCCAGCTGGGCGCCAGGGGCAAACGGGATGCGTTGCTCCCCCCATTGCAGTTCGGGTACGCGGCTGATGCCCCGGGCATCGGAGAGGATCAGGCTGAGATAGGGTTTGCCCGGCACCAGGGCGGGATCCGCCGGGTCGAAGCTCAGGTTCGGGTTGCCGGCCACCAGCCCTTTGTCAGCCAGGCTGGTGGGCATCAGGCCGGAGAGGGAGAGGCGACTGTGATAAATCTGGGCCTGATAGATGCCGAGCTTGCGCGGGGTCACCTCCATGCTGGCCCGCACGTCCAGCCTCTGGGGCAGCAGGTAGCGATAGACCTGCTCCTTGCGAACGAAATGTTTGCCATCCTGCTCGACGGTGACGGCCCGGGTATAGGGTTGCACCAGTACGGGCCCCATCAGACGCTGGGGCCCGCTGTGGCTGGCCATGATGCTGTGAATGGCCTGACTGCGATAGGCTTGGCGCTCCCGATTCAGCTCCATGATGGCGTGAACCGGGATCATCATCAGCAGGCAGAGCAACAGCAGCAGGGCGATCTTGTGGGTGAAAATCTGTTTGACCATGACACGTCTCCTTGTTGTTGAACGGGAGTGTGCCGGGGTCGCGTGAAGGGAGGATGGGGTAGTGTGAAGTGGTGGTGAAGGGGGATAAAAAAAC
The DNA here is from genome assembly GCF_963866995.1 of Aeromonas sp. ZOR0002. Classification (NCBI taxonomy): domain Bacteria; kingdom Pseudomonadati; phylum Pseudomonadota; class Gammaproteobacteria; order Aeromonadales; family Aeromonadaceae; genus Aeromonas; species Aeromonas sp. ZOR0002. The sequence goes on from NZ_CAWMFQ010000097.1 coordinate 22,057, forward strand.
CGGCGCAAGGCGCCGGTGTTGCTGGCATCAGAGTGTCTTCAACCGGGCCGGCAGGGCGGCGAACACCTCCTCCCTGGCCCTGAGGGAAGCGAACTGCTTGCCCGGCTTCTGGATTACGGTGTGGACGAAGATGAGCGTCTTGCCCTGTTTGCTGGCCCAGCCGACGAACCAGCCGATCTGCTGCTCCCTGTCCAGGCTGCCATCCAGCAGCTTGGGGTAACCCATGCCGGTCTTGCCGTGGATCTGCCAACCGTCGATGTCGGGCTGACGCATCAGGTTGGCGGTATGGTGCAGGGTCTTGGCGGAGACCGGCAGCTTGCCGCTCACCATCTTGCCAAGGAAGCGGGCTTGCTCCTGGGGGCTGATGGCGAGGCTGGCGCTGAGCCAGGCCTGGGTCAGACCGTCGTGCTTGCCCGGGTTGCCTTCGAGATCCCGGTTGCCGTAGTCGAAGCTGTCCACGTAGTGCTGGAAGCGAGCCTCTCCCAGCCACTCGGTGAGGCGCTGCGAGTACCAGATGACCGAGAATTGCATCCAGCTGCTCGGGGTGGTGGTCTGTTTCCACTCCGGCAGGAAATCAGGATCACCGGCCTTGAACGGCAGGGCCGGCAGTTGTTCATCCACCAGGAAGCCGCTGTCATAGCCCATCAGTGCCAGCGGGATCTTGAAGGTGGAGGCCGGGGTCAACTGGGCGGCACAGTCCCCCAGGGTGCTGACGGGTTTGCCGGTGCCATCGGCAAACAGCATGCAGCCAGAAGCGGCGCTGGCAGGCAGTGCACAGAAGAGGCCAGCGGCAAGCAGACCGGACAACAGCATACGGGGCATATCTATCTCCTTGATTAATATGAATGCGCATCGACGGGGACGGTCGTCATCGAGGAGGTGCAGCTTAGCCCGGCTCTGTGTGCTTGGTGTGAAGTGTCCTCAGTTGCCGGGCAGCCAGAGTGTGGCCAGCACCCCCCCGTCCGGCTGATTGGCAAGGGCAAGATGGCCGCCGTGCTGGCGTGCCACCTCCATGGCAAAACTGAGCCCGAGGCCGCTGCTCTTGCCCTTGTCTGGCCTTGGCAGGGAGTAGAAACGCTCGAAAATCCTGGGCAGCGCAAAGTCGGGAATGCCTGGCCCCTGATCCCGCACCCGGAAGCAATAACCCCCCTCCTCCATGGCGCCGCTCAGCACCAGGGTACTGCCGACGGGGGCGAAATCGAGGGCGTTGTCCAGCAGGTTGCCAAGGGCCTGCTCCACCAGCAGGGGATCCCACTTCTGCTTCTGACCTTCCCCCAGCTCGGCATGCAGGGCGATCTGGCGGCGCTGGGCCTGGATCTGGCGGGCGTCGAGCACCCGTCTGCCCAGCCGGGCCGGCTCGACGGATTGTCTGTCCAGCCCCTGCCCTGATTCGAGGCGGGCGAGTTGCAGCATGCGTTCGATCAGCTGCTGCATGCGGGCCGTCTCCAGATTGATGTTGCCGATGAAGCGTGCGGCCACCTCCGGCGGCGGCGCCTCGGCCAGGATCTCCCCCGCCCCGCGAATGGCCGCCAGCGGGCTTTTGAGCTCGTGGGTCAGGCTGTGGACATAGGCCTCGATATAGGCCTTGCCGTCCAGTTGGCGGCGCATGGTCTCCAGGGAGTGGCCTAGCCTGTCCAGTTCGGGGCTGTAGAGGCGCGGCAGGCTGGCGGGCTGACCCTGGCTGATTGCATCCGCATAGTGCACCAGCTTGCCGATGGCGCGGTTGAGCCACCACACCAGCAAGGCGCCGATGAGCAGCGAGATGAACAGCAGCAGGGCCGCCCCTTTCAGCAACTGGTGTTCGCTGCGCTCTATCATGGGCTGCAGGGTGCTGTTGGGCTTGGCGACGGTGAGGGAGCCGATGATCTCGGCTCCTTCCCGCAGCGGAGCTGCCACATACATGGTCGAGCTGGCAGCATCGTCGGGATCGGTGCGGGTGCTGCGGGCGCCATATTCGCCACGCAGGGTCAGGTAGACGTCGTTCCAGCGCGAGTAGTCCTTGCCCAGATCCACCCCGTCCGAGTCGTAGACCACCCTGCCTTTTGCGTCGGTCACATAGATGCGGTACTCCGCCTGCTGCTTGAGGTGGCCATCGATGAGGGCATTGATGGGACTCTGGTTCAGGCGGGAGAAGGCGCTGGCCAGCCGGCCATTCGCCATCTTTCCTTCCTGCATGTCGTCCAGGGCCAGGGGGGCCAGCATCTGCGCCATGTCCACCAGGGTATCTTCGGTGGCGCTGCGTACCCCGGGCTTGATCTCTTCGACAAAGATCTCCAGCACGAACCAGGCGGCCAGGGCGAAGATCAGCACCAGGCCGCACAGCAGTTGCAATCCGATTCTCATCTCATCCCCCTGCCGATGCCCGGCCACCCTGAGTTCATGCCAGCTCCAGACTGTAGCCCAGCCCGCGGTGGGTCAGGATCAGGTTGGCGTCAGGGTCTCGCTCCCGCAGCTTGGCCCGCAGGGTCTTGATGTGGGTGTCGACGGTGCGATCCAGACTCTCTTCCGCATCCTGCCACACCAGATCCATCAGCTGCTGGCGGGAGTAGACCCGACCCGGCGCCAGCATCAGGGTCTTGAGCAGCAGGTACTCATAGCGGGTGAGCGTCAGGGGCTGGCCCAGGAAGCAGATTCGTGCCCGCTCCTCGTCCAGGGCGAGTGGCTGTATCGGCTGGGAGGGTGCGGGCTGGCTGCGGCGCAGGATGACCCGCACCCGGGCGCACACCTCACGGGGCGAGAAGGGTTTGGCCACGTAGTCGTCTGCCCCTATCTCCAGCCCGATCAGCCTGTCTATCTCCTCGCTGCGGGCGGTGAGAAACATCAGGGGAATATCGGTCAGTGCCCGCACCCGCTTGCACAGTTCGAAGCCGCTGATGTCCGGCAGCCCCACATCCAGGATCAAAAAATCCGGTCGCGTCTGTTCCAGTCGCGCCAGCAACGGCTGACCGAGGGGGAACCACTCCACCTCGAAACCATCGGTCTGCAGGGCATAGATCAGGGTATCGGCAATGCTGGCTTCATCTTCCACCAGCCAGATGAGTCGTTTTTGCATGGCGTCCTCGTCGCAAATCGGCTCCTCATTCTGGCATCGAACCAAATCGGATCCTATTTGCCGTTTGATTTTTCCCGAAAAGGCATTAATATTTCGCCATTCTTTCGAATCGAAACTTAAAGATGACCAAACGCAACACACAGCAGCGCCGTCACACCATAGTGAGTCTGGTGCAGGAGCAGGGGGAAGTCAGCGTCGATGCCCTGGCCAAACACTTCGCCACCTCCGAAGTGACCATCCGCAAAGATCTGGCGGTGCTGGAGACCGGTGGCCTGTTGCTGCGTCGCTACGGCGGTGCCGTTCCCCTCCCCAGCGAGATGGTGGTGGACAGCAACCCGGAACAAGTTTCGAATCGAAAGCTAGCCATTGCCCGCGCCGCCGCCGAGCGGATCCGCGATCACAACCGCGTCATCATCGACAGCGGCAGCACCACCAGCGCCATGATCCCCATGCTGGGCAACAAGCGCGGCCTCATCGTCATGACCAACTCCCTCAATGTGGCTGGTGCCCTGCGCGAGCTGGAAAACGAGCCCACCCTGCTGATGACTGGCGGGACCTGGGATCCCCATTCCGAATCTTTCCAGGGGCAGGTGGCGGAGCAGGTGCTGCGCTCCTATGACTTCGACCAGCTCTTCATCGGTGCCGATGGCATCGACCCGGAGCGGGGCACCACCACCTTCAACGAGCTGGTGGGCCTCTCCCGGGTCATGGCCGAAGTGTCGCGGGAGGTCATCGTCATGGTGGAGTCGGAGAAGATCGGCCGAAAAATCCCCAATCTCGAGCTGCCCTGGTCCGGCATCCATACCCTGGTGACCGACGAGGGGCTGAGCAATGCGACCAGAGAACAGATTCAGGCCAGGGGGATCACGCTGATTTGCGCCCCCGTGGCCGTGTGATTTGAACAAACCATTATCCAACCGAATTAACGTCTTACGTTTCAAGGAGAAGTGTATGTGTGGCATCGTCGGGGCCGTCGCCCAACGTGATGTGGCTGAAATCCTGGTAGAGGGCCTGCGCCGTCTGGAATACCGTGGCTACGATTCGGCCGGTGTTGCCGTGTTCAGCGCCAACCAGCCGCTGCA
>NZ_CAWMFQ010000098.1:0-10242 GCF_963866995.1 Aeromonas sp. ZOR0002
CACAGTCTATGCCAATACCACGGCAGACTGGAAGGCCCAGTGCCCCATCGATCCTGTCGTGCCCAACAACATGGCACCGCAGACCATCAGTGCCCAGAGCGCCTTCCTCATCACCGACACCCTGACCACCGCCATCTGGGGTGGCAATGGCTGGCGTGGTACCGGCTGGCGGGCAGCCCGTGACCTCAAGCGTCACGACATCTCGGGCAAGACGGGGACCACCAACGAATCCCGGGATGCCTGGTTCTCCGGCTATACCCCGAATCTGGTGGCCACCTCCTGGATCGGTTTTGACAACCACCAGCGCGGTCTGGGCCGGGCCGAGTTTGGCGGCGGCGCCGCCCAGCCCATCTGGATTGACTTCATGAAGACGGCTCTGCACCAGGTGCCCGAACGCAAGATGCCGGTCCCCGAAGGGATCATGCAGGTCCGCATCGATCGTGAAACCGGTCTGCTGACCAATCGCGCCGATGGCAGTACCACGGAGGAGTTCTTCAAAGAGGGCACAGAGCCCACCCGCTACGCGAGCCAGATCTCCGATGGCAACCAGGTGTATGGCGGTGACGATGCGACCACAGACGGTCCCGTCTCCACCGACGACATCTTCTAGGTCCCCCTGGAAACAACAAAAACCGGCGCCCAGGCGCCGGTTTTTGTTTCGGGATGACGAGCGGGCTGCGTCAGCCCAGCAGGGCTTTCATCAGACTCGAGATGCGGGCCGCCAGCTCATTGAAGCAGGGGCGGCGAACCGAGTAGTGACGATAGAGCAGGGAGATGGTGCGCCCCGGCACGGGGTTGATTACCGGACGATAGCTGACGCCCCCCTCCTCCGGGTTGGCGGGCACGGCGAGCCTGGGCACCAGCGTCATGCCGCTGCCAGCGGCGACCATGTTGCGCAAGGTCTCCAGACTGGTGCCCTTGAAGCGCTGATCCTCACCGATGCCCGCGGCAAAACAGAAACCCATCGCCTGATCCCGCAGGCAGTGACCGTCGGCCAGCATCAGCAATTTCTTGCCCTTGAGATTGTGCAGGGGCACCGCCTTGGCGCTCGCCTCCGGGTGATGCTGAGGCACGGCCAGCCACATGGGCTCCTGATAGAGGGGGATGGCGCCAAACCCCTCCATCCCTTCCAGCTCCGCCAGCACGAGGCAATCCAGCTCCCCTTCCTCCAGCCGCTTGAGCAGCACTTGGGTCTGATCTTCGTAGAGGTAGAACTCCAGCTTGGGGAAGTGTTCACGCAGATCCTGGATGATGTGGGGCAGCAGGTAGGGGCCCACGGTGGGAATGAAACCGATGTGGATCTCGCCGGACATGGGCTCGGCGAAGTGCTGGCCTATGCTCTTGAGCTCTCGCGCCTCTTTGAGCACCTTGCGCGCCTGACGGGCCATGGCATCGCCGGCGGGCGTGAACAGCACCTTGCGGGAGGTGCACTCGATGAGGATCACCCCCAGTTCATCTTCCAGCTTGCGCAGCTGGCCACTCAGGGTCGGCTGGCTGACAAAGCAGCGCTCCGCCGCCTTGCGAAAGTGTTTCTCCTCTTCCAGCGCTACCAGATATTCGAGATCGCGAAGGTTCATAGGTACTGCATCCTGCCGTTCAATGAGGCCGATAGCATGCACAAGAACGGTGCGGGGGACAAGGGAGGCGCGCAGACGGGTCTGCCCTCTCCCTCTCCTTTGACAAGCCGCAGGCGATGGGCGAGAGACTCACCCCATCAGGGAGGTGATGTGATCCGCGAACGCCGCTGGCTCTCCCAGATAGGAGGAGACAGGCAGCGCAACGACGCGCTCCCCTTGCATCAATCCCAGGGTCGGGAACCCCTGCCCGCCGAGCCGGCGCAGCCACGCCTGGCTTGTGGCCAGATGGCCCACAAGATCGACCCGACCAAAGGCCAGGGCGAATGCCTCCGGTGTCAGCCCCTGCTCCCGCGCGAGCGCTGCCAGCCGTGTCGGGGAACCGATCCATTCCCCATCCCGGTAGTGGGTTTCCTGGATGCGGTGCAACAAGGCAAGGCCGTCGCCGCCAAGCTCGCTCACCGCCAGAACGGCGCGAATGGGCGGCTCGGAGTCAAGGAGCAGCGACTCGTTGAGCAGAAGCTCGTTGAAGTAGCGCTCACCAAAGCGCTGTCCGGTGAGGGCGTGGATGCGCTCGTCATGGGGGCGCACATAGTCCCGCAGGGGCTGTCCCATGGCCTGGCGCCTGGCGCCCATCCAGAGGCCCCCCCCATGCAGTTCGATGCGAAGGCCTGGGATCTCGGCAGCGGCTTTCAGCAGGGGGGCGGCGCCATAGCACCAGCCACAGAGGGGGTCATAGACATAATGGAGGGTTGTTTGCGCTTCGTTCATCATCATTCTCGCTTCAATGCTGGATAAAAAACCGGGCCCTCGGGCCCGGAAAAAAACACAGGGATGTAGGCGTCAGGGAGTTACCACTTCATCTCGCCGGTATTGACCTTGGCACCGATGGCCAGGCCATCATCGACCGGCAGGGAGGGGTAAGCCTTCTTCAGCGCTTCAATCAGCTGGCCGGAGTGCTTGGCTTTGGCCAGCTCCTGCTCAAAGCGCTGCACGTAGTCACGGGTGAAGGTCACGGCTTCGGTACCCTTGGGCGCAGTCCCCAGGAAGTGACCCGGCACCACGCGCTCGGGTTTCAGGGCCAGCAGCTTGTTCAGTGCCTTGACCCAGTGGCTGCGAGCGGCCTTGGACTGGCTGTCCGCCATCCAGACGTGCACGCCGCTGTAGACCGGCACACCCCCAAAGGCCGTCTTGATGGAAGGGGCCCAGAGGTAGGCATTCGGGGTGTTCATCTCTTTGATTTCAATCTTCTCGCCATCCAGGGTCAGGTGGCTGGCCGTCATCACTTGCGGCACGGTCAGGCTCTTGGGTGCATCCTTGCCCAGGATCGGGCCCCAGTAGCTCAGCTTGGCATCCTTGGTCTGCTTGATATGGTCGACCACATGCTGGTCGGCCAGCACCTTGACATCCGGGAACGCCGCCATGACGGGTTCCAGACCGAAGTAGAAGTCGGGGTCACCGGCACTGATATAGACAGTGGTCAGCTTCTTGCCGCTCTTCTTGATCATGTCCACCAGCGCCTGACCATGTTGCACATCGAACTGGGCATCGATCAGGATGGCCTCTTTGTCACCGGTTACCAGTGAGGAGGAGACGGGGAAGATGGCCTTCTCGCCGGGGTTGTAGACGGTCACGGTCAGGGGGGCCGCCAGGGCGGAACCCGTCATCAGGAGGCTGGTCAGGGTCAGGGTACGCAGTGTGTTGTTCATCAGATAACGCTCATCGGTGTGGATTAATGGAATGAGCGCAGTTTATTGCATCACCATCGATACAAATACCGCATAATAGGCGCATCACTGTTGCACAAACCGAGCATATAGGGGCACAAGATGGATAGGCTGACCGCATTGCGGGTCTTTGTCTGCGTAGTAGAACAGGGCAGCCTGAGCGGCGCCGGGGAGAAACTGGAGATGTCCCGCGCCATGGTGTCGCGCTACCTGGCCGAGCTGGAACGCTGGATGGGGGCCAGATTGCTGCACCGCACCACCCGCCGGCTGAGCCTGACCGGGCCGGGAGAAGAGGCGCTGAACCGGGCCAGAGCCATGCTGGCCCTGGGGGAAGAGATGGAACACCTGGCCATCCGCCATGACGAGGCCCCCAAGGGGCAACTGCGCATCACCAGCAGCTACTCTCTCTCCGAAGCCCTGCTGGTCGGGGCGGCGAACGACTACCTGGCCCGTTACCCCGGCACGGCGATCGACATCCTGCTGCTGGACCGGACGGTCAATCTGGTGGAGGAGCGAATCGATCTCGCCCTGCGCATCACCAACGACCTCGATCCCAACCTGGTGGCCCGCAGGCTCGGCACCTGCCACTCGGTGGTGTGCGCCAGCCCCGCCTACCTGGCCCGCCATGCTCCGCCGCAGCAGGTGCAGGATCTGGCACTGCACAACTGCCTCACCTACACCTATTTCGGCAAGAGCCTGTGGGAGTTTCTGGGGCCCGATGGTCCCGAATCCGTCCCGGTGAGCGGCAACCTCAGCGCCAACATCTCCAACCTGCTGCTGGCCGCCACCCTGGACGGGGCGGGGATCAGCCTGCAACCCGCCTACTCGGTTCACCCCCATCTGGCAAGCGGCGCCCTGGTCCCCCTGCTCACCCCGTGGCAGCCCAAGCGCCTCGGCGTCTATGCCGTTTATGGCACCCGCAAACAGATGTCCCCCCTGCTGCGCAGCTTCCTCGACTTTCTCGTGGAGCGGATGGCGGACGATCCCCTGTGGCAGGAAGCCCCTCCCTCTCTCTGATCCCTGCGAGCCGCACAAAAAAGGGGCCTCGCGGCCCCTCTTTGCTCCATCCTGTGCCCGGTCAGGCTTCGAAACCGAATGCCTTGACCGGGGTCTCTCCCTCCTCGGCCTCCTGATCCTCCAGATAGATGTCGTGATAGGCGGCATAGATGGAGTAGTTGATGGCAGGCAGCACCACCAGCAGGCCCACCAGCATCAGGAGTGCGCCAAAGAAGATCAGCACGGCCCCGAGCAGCCCCCACCAGAGGAAGGGCCACATGTTGCGCAGACATCCCTTGAAGCTGAGCATGGCTGCCTGCCAGACCCCGACCTGATGGAAGAGGATAAGGGCGGGGGCGAAGGTGATGGCCATCAGCACGGGAACGAACAGTGCCAATCCCACCAGGGCGCAGACGAGGAAGCCCTGTGCCTGCTCCGGGGTCAGCGCCAGGGAGCCCGGATCCGCGGACAACAGGCCGGTGAGTCCCCACTGGTGCAGCAGGAACACACAGATCATCAGGATCCCCATGATGAGGCCGAGCACCATCAGGCCCCCCAGCATCAAGGGGGTCAACCGATGGCGGAAACCGGCAAAGAAGTCGCCAAATTGCAGCGCCTCCCCATGGTGACCCCGCCGCGCCACCGCCACCCAGCCAGCCCCCCACACCATATAGAGCAACTGGGAGATCAAGCCCCCCGCCGGCAGCTGATCTAGCACGATGCCCACCACAAACCAGAGCACTATCATGGCCACGCTGGCACCCATCCCCTTGTTGAAGATGTCGAATCCGGTGCGGATCCAGATCCAGCCCTGTCCTATGCCATGGCGTTTGGGTTCGCGGCGCAGGGCCCTGTCACTGTTCATCATTGACCTCGTCGAAAAATAGGGGCGAAGCGGCGTCTCCCCAGGGCACGCTCACCGTGACCATGATGGGGCCGGTGCGTACTACCTGGCCAGGCCGCCGGGTCGGGGAGAGCCTCACCTTGTAGTCGGTGGCCTGGGTCGCCGCCGAGTAGGGTACCGCGATGGCGGTATCGAATGGAATAGGGGTCAGGGCCCCTGTCCGGCCATGCCCACCGCGACCCGGCCTGGCTGGTGGTGATGAAGCGGTTGTCGCTCGCGAGCGCCCCCAAGATGCGGTAGCGCAGCGGCCCCCTGCTCAGGCTGGCAAGGTCGAAGGGAAGGCTGGCACCCGCAACCAGAGCATTCACCTCGCTGCAATGGCGTGTCCGTTGCGTCCTTCTGGGCCGCAGCCGATGAGTTTATCGGCCACGGTTGACGGACAGCACCGCCAGAATGTGGCATCATCTCCCCCCTCTTGCTTTCCCCCTGATCCGATGGAGCCATCATGCGCCGCCTCTTCTTTCTTCTCCTGCTGCTCGGCAGCCCTGCGCTTCACGCCGAACCGGGGTTTATCAGCCGCCTGCTCAACCACCCGGTGCCGGGGGGCGTGGCCGTGGTACCACTGGGAAGCGGGGCCAAGGCGCCCGCAGTGCGCTATCAGGACAAGCCTGTGCTGGTGGTACAGGAAGACGGGAAGACGTGGATCGCCATCGTCGGCATCCCGCTCAAGAGCGCGCCCGGCCCCCATCAGGTGACCACCAGCGATGGCCGCACCTTGAGTTTCAAGGTCGGCACCAAGCACTACCGTGAGCAGCACATCAAGCTCAAGAACACCCGCCAGGTCAATCCGCTGGCCGAAGACATGACCCGCATCAACCGGGAGCTTGCCGAACAGACCCGCGCCTACCAGACCTTCAGCCCGGCTCAGCCGAGCAACCTGCTGTTTGACAAGCCGGTCCAGGGCCCGCTCTCCAGCCCCTTCGGGCTGCGCCGCTTCTTCAACGGCGAGGAGCGCAACCCCCACTCCGGCCTCGACTTCGCGGTCGGAGCCGGCACTCCCATCAAGGCACCAGCCGCTGGCAAGGTCATCCTCATCGGCAACTACTTCTTCAACGGCAATACGGTGTTCGTCGACCACGGCCAGGGCCTCATCAGCATGTTCTGTCACATGTCGAAGGTGGACGTGAAGCTGGGCCAGAGCCTGCCCCGCGGCGGCATCGTCGGCCGGGTCGGCGCCACCGGCCGCGCCACCGGACCCCACATGCACTGGAACGTCAGCCTCAACGACGCCCGCGTCGACCCCGCCATCTTTATCGGCGCCTTCAAGCCCTGAGGCCGGCGACCTGCCGCCCACAGGCAGGGGCACTCAAAATGAAAAAGGCAGCCAAGGCTGCCTTTTTCATGGACGCATGACCACATCTCAGGCAGCGCTGTGCTGGCGCCCCTCCCTGTTCATCGCCCGCCACATCACCAGGACCAGCAGAGTGCTGCAAGTGGGCAGCGCCAGCCAGACACCGGCCACTCCCCACAGGGAGGAGAAGCCCCACAGGAAACCGCCGATCAGCACCAGCTTGCCGCCGGTGAGCAGGGAAGCGATGCGGGCCCGGTTGATGGCCTGGAAATAGGTGGCCCCCACCAGCAGCAAGCCTTCCATGGGCAGTCCCCAGAAGTAGAGCCAGATACCGAGGCTGGCCACCGGCAACAGGGCAGCATTGTCCCCCGCAAACAGATAAACCACTGCCTCCGGCCACAGATACAGCGGGATCATCCCGCACAGTGCCACCGCCATGGTCACTCCCAATGCCAGGTTACGCACCCGCAGCACCCGTGCCCAGTTGCCCGCCCCGGCATTGAAGCTGGCGATGGGTTGGATGCCCATGGCGATCCCCTCGAAGATGAGATAGAAGAAGGCCTCGCTGTAGCTGATGACCCCATAGGCGGCCACGTGCAGCGAAGTGCCCACCGAGAGCAGCGCCTTGTTGTGCAGCGCCAGCACCACCGAGAGGTAGAGGTACATCAGAAAACTCGACACCCCGAGTCGCAATGTCTCCCCCATCAGCCGCCAGTCGGGCACCAGGGTATCCCAGCGAATGCGCAACTGGCTGCGGGGGGTGAAGAAGTGCCACAGGCACAGGCCCCCGGTGACCGCCTGGGAGAGCATGGTCGCGATGGCGGCCCCCGCCAGCCCCCAGGGGATCACCGCCATCAGCAGGTAGTCGAGCAGCACGTTGAGCACGCCGCCCCCCACCAGGATCCAGGTGGTGAGGCCGGGTCGTCCGTCGTTGCGCAGCAGGGCGGTAAAGGCCATGGAGAGCACCGCGAACACCCCGAGCCAGGCGTACCACTGCAGATAGGCGAAGCCTGCGTCGAAGATGACCCCCTGCGCCCCCATCCAGACAAGCATGGCCTCGCCGTAACGAATGCCAATGAAGGCGAGCAGCGCGGAGGCGATGAGCACCATCACCAGGGCATTGCCGACGATGTGGCGCGCCCTGGCCTGCTCCCCCTTGCCCAGATAGAAGGAGGCCAGCGACGAGGATCCCATGCCAATAAGAGCCCCCACCGCATAGAGCACGGCGCAGATGGGGTACGCCAGCATCATGCCGGCCAGCCCGTCCTGGCCCAGAATATGGCCGACGAAGATGCCGTCTATGGTGACATAGATGCCGGTGACCAGCATGGCGGCCACCGTGGGGGTGACGTAACGCAAGAAGAGGCGGGAAAGGGGGGCCGTGCCCAGATCGACGGAGGACATAAATTGCTCAATGAAGGGGAACGGCCAGAATAATAGCCAAACAAGACCCGGATCACCCGTTATTTGTGCCGTGGATCATTCATCTTGAGGGCTTTACCCGCCCCTGCCCCTGCTTTAGGCTAGGGCGACTTCTCCTGAACGGAAACGTGCGCCATGTTGCAACGCCTGCTCTGTCTGATGCTCTGTCTCAGCCTGTTCCCCTTCTCCGCTGTCCAGGCTGATGATGCCATCACTCAGGTAGAGGAGCTGCTGCAAAGCATCCCCAAGACGGATACTCCGGAAAACCAGCAACTGCGGGAGAGCTACCAGCAGGCCCTGCAATATGCCCGGGATGCCCAGCGCTACCGGGAACAGGGCAAGGCTTACCAGCAGATCCTCATCGACTACCCCAAGGAGTCCGCCCGTCTCAAGGAGGGGCTGCACAACTATCAGCCCCAGTCCCGCCCGTCCCTCTCCTCCCTCAAGGAGGATGCCCTTCGCCAGGCCATCAGCCTGAGCAGCAACCGCCAGCTCAACCTGCGCAAGGAGCGTCAGGCGGTCACCGACAGCCTCAACCAGCTGGAGAGCACGGGCCAGGAGTATCACCTGCGGGTCGACGAGTTGCGCAAGCAGTTGCTCCAGACCCGCTCCCTGCTCGATCGCCTGAGCTTCAGCAACGAGTCGGACAGGTTGCAGGAGGCCCAGCAACTGGCCACCCGCCTCAAGGAGCAGAGCCTCTCCGACCGGATCCAGATGCTGGAGCTGGAGCAGCTCTCCGCCCAGCAGCGCAACGATCTGGGCAAGCTCAAGCTGCAGGAGCTCAACCTCGCCATCACCGACGAGGATGAGTGGCAGACCAGTCTGCTTGCCCAGCAGAACCAGCTGCGCCGGGACAAGACCGAGCAGGCCCTGGCCGAGAGCGAACGCCTGCGCCGCCAGCTCACCTCTGACCTCCCCCTCTTGCAGGAGCAACAGCAGCAAAACCAGGCCCTCTCCCTGCAACTGGGGGCCCTCGAGGACCAGATTGAACGGGTGCAGGACGAGCAACGGGGGGTGGACACCTCCCTCTCCGGGCTCAACGAGCTGGTCAATTCGGTGCGCGAACAGCTGGAGTGGTTGCAGATAAGCAACGCCTACGGCGAGAACCTGCGCAGCAAGCTGGCCGATCTGCCCGCCTACTTCCCGCTGGAGCGGCTGGAGTCCGCCATCGTCAAGGCGCGCATGGCCAAATACCAGTACGAGACCGAGCAGGATGCCCTGAAGGATCCGGTCCAGCTGCGCAACAGCCTGCTCAGTGGAGACGGCATCACCCTGGACAGGGCCCAGCGCGCCGTGCTGGACAACCTGCTCAAGGCGAGACGGCAACTGCTGACCCGGCTCAACGATGCCTCCGACACCCTCATTCAGGAGCAGACCCGCCTCAAGCTGCTCTACAGCCGCCAGAACAGCAAGATCGACGAGATCCGCGAACTCAGTGCCAGCCATCTGTTCTGGATGCCGGACGTGCGCCCCCTGAGCCCGGCGGTGCTGCTCGGCGTCCCGGCCGCCCTCGGCCTTGCCTTCAATCCGGCCAACTGGCTGCAACTGCCCAGGGCCATCGCCGAGAACAACCCCCTGAGCCTGACCCTGGCTGGCCTCGGGCTGCTGGGGCTGGCCTGGTGCTGGCTGAAACTGGCTCGCCACCTCCTTCAATACAGCCAGTACATTGCCCCGCGCATCGGCAAGGTAACCCAGGACAAGTTCAGCCTCACCAGCCGATTGCTGGTGCGCTCCGTGCTCGCCGCCCTGCCGCTGCCCGCCATGGTGCTCATGGTGCACGGCCTGCTGGACGGCGCCTGGCAATATCCCTTCGCGGTGGCGGTGGCCCGGGGCCTGGGTGAAATCTGGTTCCTGCTGCTGGCCCTGCTGGTGGCGCGCCACCTCACCCTGGAGAAGGGGATCCTCATCCTCCACTTCCGCTGGCAGAAGGAGCGGGTGCAGCGAGTATGGGGACAATTTCGTACCCTGCTGCTGGTGCTGATCCCGAGCTTCTTCGTGCAGGGCATGGCGAGCAGCTATCAGGAGCACGCCTTCTACGACTCCCTGGGACGCCTCGCCTTCATCATCGGGGCCCTCTGGCTGCTGCTCTTCTTTGCCCGCCTCAACCGGGAAAAACTGCCCCTCACCTGGGGTCAGGCAGACATGACCAAGCCCCATCTGCTGCACCACTTCATCTGGAACAGCCTGATGCTGGCCCCGCTGCTGGCGGTGCTGGGCGCCCTGTTCGGCTACTTCTACACCTCCCGCACCCTGCTGCGCCAGCTGGAGCTGAGCCTGCTGGCGGGGCTCGGCTGCCTGCTCGTCTACTATCTGGCCCACCGCTGGATG
>NZ_CAWMFQ010000098.1:10252-18501 GCF_963866995.1 Aeromonas sp. ZOR0002
CAGCGCCGCCGACTCGCCTTCGATCGCGCCAAGCAGAAGCGGGCCGAGATCCTGGCGCAGCGGGAGCGGGAAGAGGACGATCTCAGCTCCGAGATCCCCGATGTGGTGGAGGAGCCCGAGCTGGATCTGGATACCATCAGCGCCCAGTCCCTCGGCCTGGTGCGCACTCTGCTGATGCTGGGCTTCACCATGCTGGTGGTGGTGCAATGGTCGGATCTCAACTCGGCATTCAGCTTCCTCAGCAGCATCGAGGTGTGGCAGGTGAGCAGCAAGGTGGCCGGCATCGAGCAGCTCTCCGCCATCACCCTGCAGGATCTGATGCTGACCGTCTTCGCCTTCATCCTGACGGTGGTCACCGCCCGCAACCTGCCAGGGTTGATGGAGCTCACCCTGCTCCAGCACCTGAGCCTCTCCCCAGGCACCGGCTTCGCCCTCACCACGGTGAGCAAGTACCTGGTACTGCTGATTGGCGCCCTCACCGGCTTCTCCATGCTCGGCATCGACTGGTCCAAGACCCAGTGGCTGGTGGCAGCACTCTCCGTGGGGCTGGGCTTCGGCTTGCAGGAGATCTTCGCCAACTTCGTCTCCGGCCTCATCATCCTGTTCGAAAAACCGATCCGCCTGGGTGACACCGTCACCATCCGGGATCTCACCGGCACCGTCACCAAGATCAAGACCCGCGCCACCACCATAGTGGACTGGGACAGGAAGGAGATCATCGTCCCCAACAAGGCCTTCATCACCGAGCAGTTCATCAACTGGTCCCTGTCCGATGCCATCACCCGGGTCCGCTTGCGCATTCGCATCGGCCTGACGCAGAATCCCAAGCAGGTACAGCAACTGCTGGAGCAGAGCGTGCGCGAGTCCACCCTGGTGCTGGATACGCCCGCCCCGGAGGTGTTCCTCATCGAGTTCACCGACTCGGCCCTCATCTACGAGATCCGGCTCTACGTCAACAACATGGATCACCGGATGCCCATTACGCACGAGGTACATTCTCTGATCCTGGAGAAACTCGGCCAGGTCGGCATGCATCTGCCACATCAGCAGATCGACATCCGGATGAGCCGGGGATGAAGCCCCCAAAGACGACAACAGGAGCCATCATGCAGATCATTGCCCATCGCGGTGCCAGCGGCCTGGCCCCGGAGAATACCCTCAAGGCGATGAGCCTGGCGCTGGATCTGGGTGCCAAAGCCATCGAACTGGACGTGCAGTGGGCCGACGGAGAGCTCTGGGTCTTCCACGACCGGCGGCTGGAGCGCTGCACCAGCGGCCAGGGTGTGCTGACCGGGCAATCCCGGGAGTACCTGGCGAGCCTGGATGCGGGGGACGGGGAGCGGATCCCGACCCTGTGGCAGGTGATGGCACTGGTGGCGGGGCGCTGCGAACTGCACATCGAGCTAAAGGGCGCCCACACCGCCGAGCCGGTGGCCGCCCTGACCAGGCGGGCCGAGGCCGAGCTTGGCTTTACCCAGGCGCACTGGATCGTTTCCTCCTTTCATCATCCCGAGCTGTTACGCTTCAAGGGACTGCGACCGGAAATCAGGATCGGCGCCCTCACGGCCAGCCTGCCTCTCGACGGCGCCGCCTTCGCCGAGACGCTGGGGGCCTGGTCACTGAACTGCGATGTGGATTTCGTCGACGAGACCCTGGTGGCGGATGCCCATCGCCGGGGGCTGAAGATCCTGGTCTATACAGTCGACGAAGTGAGTGATGGGAGCGCCCTCGCCAGCATGGGTGTCGATGGCATCTTCACCAACCGACCAGATCGATTCAGCTGAGTATCGGCGCGGCCTGGCAGGCCACAAGGAGGTGAAAAGAATTGAAAAAATGCGGTGCACCGGGATACATAAAGTCCATAGCCAGCCGATACAGAGTTGGCTCATAACAATAACAAACACCATGGATCTCTGACTGACGCTCACAAGGATGTAAACATGAACCTATCCATCAAGAACAAGCTGGTCCTCTCCATCGGGGCCATCATTCTGGTCATCACCGGCCTGCAGGTCTGGTACAACACCTCCCAGTTGCGCAGTGAAACCCAGCGGCTGATCTGGAGCTTCATCGACGACAGCTCGGTCGCCAACGTCAAGGGGATCTCCCGCTGGCTCGACGCCCGCATCAATCTCGTCACCGCCACCAAGGAAGCCTTCGCCAAGGAAGACGAGCCCCTCAGCCACCTGGCCCAGTCCATGAATGCGGGCAACTTCGATCTCGTCTACGTGGGCACCAAGGATGGCCGGATGATCCAGAGCAAGCCGACCGATCTGCCGGCCGGCTATGATCCGCGCCAGCGCCCCTGGTACAAGGACGCCATGGCCGCCGGCAAGCTCGCCATCACGGCCCCCTATGCCGACATCACCACCGGCCAGCTCATCATCACCATCGCCGAGCCCTTCAGTCGCGGCAACACCGACGGCGTCATCGCCGGTGACGTCTCCATCGACGGCTTGGTGAAAGACGTGCTTGCCATGAACTCGGAAGGCACCTATGCCATTCTGGTGGACAGCAACGGCACCATCATCGCCCACCCGGACAAGGATCTGACCCTCAAACCCGCCACCGCCATCTCCCCGGAACTGACGGCAGCCAAGGTCAACGAGCTGGCCCATGACAACACCATCTCCGAGATGGATATCAGCGGCAAGGCGAGCGTGTTCGACCTCACCGAGATCCCCAACACCAACTGGTATTTCGGCATCGTGGTGGACGAAGCGGTCGCCTACCAGTCCGTCTCCCGCATGGTCACCTCCGCCCTCATTCAGGGATTGCTGACCATCCTCATCGTGGCGGGCTTCTCCTATGTCGCCATCAACGGCTCCCTGGCGCCGCTGAAAACCCTGGGCGAGGCCATTGCCGATCTCTCCCGCGGCAACGGCGATCTCACCCGTCGCATCAAGATCGAGCGTGAAGACGAGGTCGGTACCGTCGCCAAGCACGTCAACACCTTCATCGAGCGCATCCACGTCATGGTGCAGGACATCTCCAACTCCTCCACCCAGCTCAACCAGCAGGCCAGGTCTTCCCACGACATGGCGGAGAAATCCAACCAGGGGCTGGCCCGCCAGCAAAACGAGATCTCCCAGATTGCGACCGCAGTGCACGAGATGTCCGCCACCGCCGTCGAAGTGGCCAGCAACGCCGAGCAGACCGCGGAAGCGGCCCGCAGCTCCTCCAGCAGTTGCGAGCACGGCAAGCAGGTGATTGCCCGCAACCAGCGCTCCATCACGGATCTCGCCACCCAGGTCAAGCAGGCCTCCGGCATCATTCAGGAACTGGAGAAGAACGCCCAGGAGATCAACACCATCCTCTCCACCATCCAGGGCATCGCCGAGCAGACCAACCTGCTGGCGCTCAACGCCGCCATCGAGGCCGCCCGGGCTGGCGAGCAGGGACGCGGCTTTGCCGTGGTGGCCGACGAGGTGCGGGTGCTTTCCCAGCGCACCCACAGCTCCACCGTCGAGATCCGCAGCATGATAGAGACCCTGCAGCGCAACACCCAGGGCGCCGTCAGTACCATGCACGAGGGTCAGCAGCTGGCCCAGAACAGCGTGGAAGATGCCAACGATGCAACCCAGGCGCTGGAGCAGATCACCACCTCCATCAACCAGATCTCCGACATGGCGACCCAGATCTCCAGCGCCGCCGAGGAACAGCGTGCCGTCACCGACGAGGTGAGCCGCAACATCCAGGCGGTCAAGGATGTCTCGGACGAGCTGGCAGTGGATGCGGACAGCTCCCGCAATCTGTCGGCCCAGCTTAAAAATATTTCAGGTGAATTGAATAATCAGGTCGGCATGTTCCGCATCTGATCGACCATGGGAAGAAAGGGGCCGTTCAGGCCCCTTTTTTATAAACCCTTTTTGTTTCAACGGTTATAATCCCCTTTCGAGACCCTCAACCCTGTGATCGACATCTCCTTTTGCCCATGTGTGGGAGACGGGCCCAGTCTGTCATGGCTATATTCGCATTACTTTTTTGATGCCTAACCTCGATATGTCATCTTGATAATAGTTATCATTAAACTGTTTTGATAAAAAACTTAAAAACTTTATGGGTAATACCCAAAAAGAGAGGCATTTCTCATTTTTTTGAAAGAAAACTACGTATAATCTTGGAGTTAAAATCACCAGAGTAACGAGTACGGCTGATCCAGATCACTGATGGATGGCGATAATGACGGCATTTTCATCCAAGGAATGGGGTGGTTGTAATAAAAATCACCGTTGCCAAGCACTAAAACAAAGCAGTTTGACTTGCATCAAGCCTGAATTTTTTTCATAGAGCAAAATCGTGCCCAGCAAATCTATCCCTAAGGAGGCAGATGTGGATATTATCAAGACCGATGTTGCCATCATCGGTGCCGGTGGCGGTGGCCTGCGTGCCGCAATCGCCATTGCAGAAGCCCACCCTGAGCTGGAAATCGCCCTGATTTCCAAGGTCTATCCGATGCGCAGCCACACCGTGGCCGCCGAAGGTGGCGCCGCAGGCGTCGTCCGTGATGACGATTCCCTGGAAAACCACTTCAACGACACCGTCTCCGGTGGTGACTGGCTGTGTGAGCAGGACGTAGTCGAGTACTTCGTCAACAACGCCACCAACGAGATGATCCAGCTGGAGCACTGGGGTTGCCCCTGGAGCCGCAAACCGGACGGCAAGGCCAACGTGCGCCGTTTCGGCGGGATGAAGATCCCCCGCACCTGGTTCGCCGCCGACAAGTCCGGCTTCCACATCCTGCACACCCTGTTCCAAACCTCCATCAAGTACCCGACCATCAAGCGCTTCGACGAGCACTTCTGTCTGGATCTCATCGTGGAAGATGGCCGCGTCCAGGGTGTCGTCACCTTTGACATCCAGAACGGCATCACCCGCTTCATCCAGGCCAAGTCCGTGGTGCTGGCCACCGGCGGCGCAGGTCGTGTCTATCGCTACAACACCAACGGCGGCATCGTCACCGGTGACGGCATGGCCCTGGCCTACCGCCACGGCGTACCGCTGCGGGACATGGAGTTCGTCCAGTATCACCCGACCGGTCTGCCGGGCACCGGCATCCTGATGACCGAAGGTTGTCGTGGTGAGGGTGGCATCCTGCTCAACAAGGATGGCTATCGCTACCTGCAAGATTACGGTCTGGGCCCGGAAACCCCGGTCGGCCAGCCGAAGAACAAGCACATGGAGCTGGGTCCGCGCGACCGTCTCTCCCAGGCCTTCTGGCAGGAGCAGCAAAAAGGCCGCGTTATCCAGGGCCCCATGGGCGACGTGGTTCACCTCGACCTGCGCCACCTTGGCGAGAAGTACCTGAAAGAGCGTCTGCCCTTCATTTGCGAACTGGCCAAGGCCTACGTGGGTGTGGATCCGGTAAAAGAGCCGATTCCGGTACGTCCGACCGCCCACTACACCATGGGTGGCATCGAAACCGACGGCAAGTGCGCCACTCGTCTGGCCGGTCTCTATGCCGCTGGCGAATGTGCCTCCGTCGGTCTGCACGGCGCCAACCGTCTGGGTTCCAACTCCCTGTCCGAGATCGTGGTCTTCGGCAAGGTGGCCGGTGAGCAGGCAGCCGAGTTTGCCGCCACCCAGCAACACGGCAACACCCAGGCGCTGGTCGCCAAGGCCGAGGCGCTCATCAAGCAGCACCTCTCCCTTCTGGACATCGACGGCACCGAAAACCCGGCGGATATCCGCAACGAACTGGGCATGTCCATGGAAGCCGGTGTCGGTATCTACCGTACCGAAGAGCTGATGCAGGGCACCATCGACAAGATCAACGAGCTGAAAGCCCGTTACAAGAAGATCAAGATCAACGACAAGTCCTCGGTCTTCAACACCGACCTGCTGTACGCCATCGAGCTGGGCTACATGCTGGACGTGGCGGAAGCCATGGCGCACTCCGCCATCAACCGCAAAGAGTCCCGCGGTTCCCACCAGCGTCTGGACGGTTACGAGGAGCGCGATGACGTCAACTTCCTCAAGCACACTCTCTCCTTCTACAACGGCGAAGGGGCCCCGACCATCGACTATTCCGATGTGAAGATCACTAAATCCCAACCGGCCAAGCGCGTGTACGGTTCCGAGGGTGAGAAACAAGACGAGGCTAAGAAGAATGGCTGAGATGATCGAAATTGAAATCCTGCGCTACCGTCCCGAGCAGGATAACGAGCCCTGGATGCAGACCTTCCAGGTGCCCTACCTCAAAGAGATGTCCCTGCTGGATGCGCTGCAATACATCAAGGATCATCTGGACTCCACCTTGAGCTTCCGCTGGTCCTGCCGGATGGCGATCTGCGGCTCCTGCGGCATGATGGTCAACGGCATTCCCAAGCTGGGCTGCAAGACCTTCCTGCGCGACTACCTGCCGGGCAAAATGACCATAGAGCCGCTCAACAACTTCCCCATCGAGCGCGATCTGGTGGTCGACATGTCCGACTTCATCGAGAAGCTGGAGAGCATCAAGCCCTACATCATCCCGTCTGAGCCGCGCAACCTGTGCGATGGCGAGTACACCCAGACGCCGGCTGACATGGCGAAGTATCACCAGTTCTCCATGTGCATCAACTGCGGTCTGTGCTACGCGGCCTGCCCGCAATATGGCATCAACAAGAAGTTCACCGGCCCGGCGGCCCTGGCACTGGCCTATCGCTACAACGCCGACAACCGCGACAGCGCGTCCAGGGAGCGGATGAAGATCATCAGCCAGGACGAGGGCGTCTGGGGCTGTACCTTCGTGGGCTACTGCTCCGAAGTGTGCCCGAAAGGCGTGGATCCGGCCGCCGCCATCCAGCTTGGCAAGGTCGAGAGCGCCAAGGACTACATGATCGCCATGTTCAAGCCGGATTGAGACCAGGAGTGAGACCATGAACAACACTGAGAGCAAACGTAAGCCTTACGTGCGCGAGATGAAAAAAGACTGGTGGCTGAAGAATGCCTTCTACACCGGTTACATGATCCGCGAAGGCACCAGCATCTTCGTCTCCATCTACGCCGTCGTGCTGATGTGGGGTCTGCTGCGCCTGGTACAGGGTCAGGAGGCATTCAACGGCTGGCTGGAATCCCTGCAGAGCCCCATTGCCATCCTGTTCCACGTCATCGCCCTGGCAGCCTGCCTGTTCCACGCCAAGACCTGGTTCGCACTGGCACCGAAAGCCATGCGCATCTTCCGTGGCGAAGACCTGGTGCCGGAGAAGCCGATCGTCATCGCCCAGTATGTGGCGCTGGCAGCGGTATCCCTGCTTGTCCTGATCATCGTGGCCTGAGGAGAAAACCATAAGACGTTCTGACGAACCCGGTTATTGGTGTCTGTTTGGTACCGGGCTCTCACTCAGAAACGTTGGCCACGATCACTCAATCATGATTTGAGGAAAAAATATGAGACGTTCTGACGAGCCAATTTACTGGGGTCTGTTTGGTGCGGGTGGCATGGTGGTTGCCATGCTGCTGCCGGTCATTGTCCTCATCACAGGTCTGCTGGTGCCCATGGGCATCATGGACGTGGAGACCATGAGCTACGAGCGCGTGCTGGCATTCGCCAGCTCCTGGTGGGGTGCCTGCATCCTGCTGGTGATCATCGCCCTGCCCGTCTGGCACGGCATGCACCGCATCTACCACGGCCTGCATGATCTGGGGATCCACACCACCAAGCTGCACCACTATGTGTTCTATGGCTTCGCCTTCCTGGTGTCCGCCATCACCGTCGGCCTGCTGATGGTGCTGGTGCTCCAGTAAGCACATCCTGACTGCATGACAAACCGGGCCCAGTGCCCGGTTTTTTTATGACCATCTTCCGCGGTTCATCTCCATCCGGCAGCTGACCTGCACGCTCGTTCGGCATCCGTCACCAGAGTCGCGGTGCCGGTTCACGACCGTTTTCCGCGTAGTAGAGCGACGGCAGAAACTGCGCCAGATAGCTGAACTCGCTGTAGCAGTGGCGCATCAGGTTGAAGCCTACCTCGTCCGGCACCTCGTCAAACGGGTTGGCGCAGGCCTTGCCCAGCAGAAAACGACTGCGCAGCACACAGCCGTATGGGGTATCGCGCGCCAGGTGCAACATCTCGCCATCCAGCGGCGCCCCCTGCTCATCCAGCGCCACCTCATCGCCAAAGCCGATACGGGCGCAGATGGCGGCAGAGAGAGCCTGCGTCTCCCGCGCCTCGTGTAGCGATTGCGGGGCGAACACCTCTTCGGCGCCGTGGAACTTGAGGCGAGCTGCCACCGGCGGCAGCTCGGCAAGCCACTCCACCGCCTCT
>NZ_CAWMFQ010000098.1:18525-42833 GCF_963866995.1 Aeromonas sp. ZOR0002
TATGCTGGCTCCCACATAGCGCTCCCCTTTTTTCCAGTGATGATCCCAGCCCCGGTGCTCGACGTGGTCGTGGGGGTGCCACCACCTGATGTGCTGGGTCGTCTCGAAGAAGGTGAACCACCAATCCAGCATGCGCCCCTTGCAGCCGTGCAGATCGGTGCGGATGGCGACCGTCAGCAGGCCGTCGGTGCTACGGGTCAGACCCATTTCCAGGCGAAGGGGTTGCGGACTGAGCAACTCATTGATGTCATTGACGCCCCAGGGGGCAAACAGGGCAGAAGGATGCATGATATGACTCCCATAAATTTAGGAAACGAAATTCGTTTCTTAAATTAAGCTATGCCTGTATGCTGGGTCTGTCAATGCTTTCCAGGAGCCCATATGCCACACCCGAACGATGAAGAAACACGCTCACGAGGCCGTCCGGTCACCCCGGAAGCCGACCTTCGCGCCGCCCTCGCCGAGGCGACGTTGACTTTGTTGCTCAAGGGAGGCTACGGCGCTGCGACCGTGGATGCGGTGGCCAAAGAGGCGGGAGTTGCCAAGAAGACCCTCTACCGCTTCGCCGCCAATCGCGACGAGCTGGTGGCGCAGGCGGTGCGCAGCTGGACCGATGCCTTCCAGCCGGCCTTCGAGCAGGATGCCGCTCATCCAGGCGCCCTAGGGGAGATGCTGGAGCTGGGCTTGCAGGCCATAGCGGGACAGGTGCTGAGCGCACCGGCGGTGGGCATGTTCCGGCTGCTGCAGCATGAGTTCGCGGGGCGGGATGCCCTGCTGGCGGCCTATCAGGAGAACGGTATTGCCCGCGGCAGGGCGACCCTGGCGGCGTGGTTGCAGCGCCAGCAGCAACTGGGCTGGCTTCGGGAGCTGGACACCGCCCAGACCAGCGATCTGTTGCTTGCGATGACCATGGCGGAGCCGCTGCGCCAGATGGCGCTCGGCTTGCTGGCGCCGGGCAGCGACATCCGCGCGCGCATCACCGCGGCCGTTGCGCTGGTGCTGCCCGGCTTGATGCGAGGGTAGGCGTCCTTCCTCAGCGTGCCACCTCCTGCCATTGAGCCAACAAGGGAGCAGGAACGTTGCCATAACGCACCAGCGGGGTCTGGTGCCACTCCGCCAGCTTCTGGATGGCCTTGCCCAGATCCTGGGCCAGGGTCCGGGTCACCCTGACCCCGTCTTCCAGATAGAGGCTCTTGACCTCAAACACCCCCTCCTTGCGATGGGCCTTGGCGTCCATCCTGCCCACCAGCTTGCCGCGATGCAGCAACGGCAGCACGAAATAACCGTACTGGCGCTTGGGGGCCGGGGTATAGCACTCGATGCGATAGTCAAAGCCAAACAACTCGCTGGCCCGCTTGCGATCCCACACCAGCGGGTCAAAGGGCGAGAGCACGGCGGTGTGGCTCGCCTTGAGGGAGCCCGCCTGGGCCCGGACCAGTTCATCGGCCAGGGAAGCGTGAACGAAGGCTCCGTGCTGCCACCCCTCCACTCGTACCGGCAACAGCTCCCCCTCATCCGCCAGCTGGTGGAGCAGGGCGTCGTATTTCCCCCGTTTAAGGCGATAGTAATCCGCCACCCAGCCGGTCTTGACCAGCCCCAGCGCCCGGCAACTGGCTCGCACCATGTCCCGCCGGGCGAGATCAGGACTCGGCAGATCCCGCTCGTCATTCCACTCCGGCATGACCCGCTCGGCGAGATCGTAGACCCGCTGGAAATTGCGCCGTTCGCGCACCATCAGCTGGCCTGCGGTAAACAGCGCCTCCAGGTGGCGCTTTTCGGGCTTCCAGTCCCACCAGCCGTTGCCCTTGTCCCCCTTGCGCTCGAAGTCTGCCGCCCGCACCGGGCCATCCTGGCGTATGCGCTCGACTATCTGCGCTATCTCGCCGCCGTGGGTCTTGAGCCACTGGGCGGAGAACTTCCAGCCCATGGCGGCGGGATCCAGCATGCGATGGCGCAGCAGCCGGTAATCTTCCCGGGGGACGAAACAGGCCTCATGAGCCCAGTATTCGAAGAGGTCACCATCGGCCAGCAGTTGTTCCAGCCAGCGCGGATCGTAGTGGCCGAGACGGCTGAACAGCACCAGATAGGGGCTGCGGGCCACCACGGAGATGGTGTCTATCTGCAGCAACGCCATGCGGCGAATGCAGGCGAGCAGGTCGGCGGGGGTTGCTCTGGCGCGGCGCGGGGTCAGCAGCCCCTGGGCCGCCAGTTGCAGGTGGCGAGCGTCTTGCAATGAGAGGTGGGGGATCGACATGGAGATAGGGGCATCCGTTCCTGGGTATCAGGCCACCAGCATGCCCAACTCATGGCCAAATGAAAACGCCCGGCTCAGGGTTTGGTGAACACCGCCACATCGGCATGAGGAAACTCGACCTCTGCCTGCCAGCGGGCCGCCAGGGCACGGAACGAGGCCTCGGCGAAGAAGACGATATGGGTGGGATCGTGGCGATAGCGCCAGGTCTTGAAGCGATCGTCCCCCAGTACCCGCTGGGTCTGCAACACCAGCACCCCGCCGGGCTTGAGGCAGCCCCAGAGCGTGTCCAGCACGGCGCGGGGGGTGGCGATGTGCTCGATCACCTCGGTGCTGGTGATGAAGTCATATTGCCTTGTCAGGCACTCTGGGTCGTCGGCATAGAACTTGTCGTAGCCCGCCATCTCGAAGCCCGCCTCCCGCCCCATGGCGATGAGGGCAGGCCCGGGGCCGCAGCCAAAATCGAGGCCGCTGGCAGGAGGCGACACCCGGGCCAGCACCTCGCCAAAGGCACGCATCAGAAAGGCCCGGTAGCGGGGATCGTCCACCCGGTTGTCGTGCCCGTCATAGACCGCCTTCTCGGCCCCCTCGTCCAGGTGGTCCGCCTCGTCCATCCAGACCAGCTCGCACGCCAGGCAGCGGTAATAGCCCTTGCCCGCCACCGGCAGGGCATGGTGCCGAGGGGAGAGACACAGGGGACAGTGAACAGGGGATGACATGGCAGCTCCTCGGGTGACGACAGCGGGGCAGATTGCCTGCCACGCCCGCTGCTGGCAACTGTTTTGTCTGGTGCCCCCATCGACCCCCGTTCACCCCCCGCCAGTTTTTTTCGTCTTTTTTTGCGCCTTAAGGGTTTCTTAAGTTTGCCCTTTTACTCTCATCCCATCGCAAGAGAAGGAGCCAACCATGACCATCGAGATCCAAGCCCCCTACCGGTTGATCCTGGCCGAATCCCCGCAGCAGGTCATGGCGCTGCAAACCTATATCCAGGCCGCCTACACCCTCGAGTTCAACGCCCGCATTCCCCATTTTCTGCCCTGCCTGCTCGGGCTCTACCGGGCAGATGGCGTGCTGGTCGGTGCCTGCGGCCTCAATCAGGCCTGCCATGGCGAGCACGAGCAACCTCTCTATCTGGAGCAATATCTGGAGCAGCCTGTCGAGGCCGCCATCGAGACCCGTCTCGGGGTACGTCCGGCCCGCCACCGCATCATCGAAGTGGGCAATCTTGCCTGCAGCGAACCGGGTCACGCCCGCCTGATGTTTGCCGCGCTGTGCCGTCTGCTGTGTGACAACGCCCTGGACTACGTGGTGTTCACCGGCACCGCCAAGCTGCGCAACAGCTTTACCCGCCTGCGTCTCAACCCGGTGGAGCTGGCCCCCGCCCAGGCCCATCAGGTGGGAGAGGATGCCAGCGCCTGGGGCGAATACTACCGCTGCCAGCCCAAGGTGATGGCAGGCGACATCAACCAGGGGCGCGAGGTGCTCGCACAGAGCAGCCTGCTGCTCAACCTGCTGGGGCCCATGCCCCGCCTTTTTAACCATGCCGACATCGACAGGAGGTGCGCGCAATGATGCTGTTCGACACCATCGCCCACCATGCCAGCCAGACCCCGCACCAGCCTGCGCTGCTAGGCAGCCAGGGTGAGCTGGATTACCAGAGCCTGTGGCAGCAGATCCAGCAACTGGCAGGAGTGCTACAAGGGGCCGGCATCCGCCGCCTGGCCCTGCAACTCGACAACGGCCTGCCCTGGGCGCTGATCGATCTCGCCTGCACCTGGGCCGGCATCGTGGTCATCCCGGTTCCCCACTTCTTCAGTCCGGCGCAGCAGACGTGGCTGCTGGAAAGCAGCGGAGCAGACGCCCTGGTCGGCCCGGAGCACCAGGGGTGGCAAGCCGCCTCGCCCCTCGTGCTCATGGCAGGCAGGCCCGATGAGCAGGCCGTGCCCCTGTGGCGCCGCATCCCGGCCCGCCTCCCCGAGCTGCCTGCGGGCACCGCCAAGATCACCTATACCTCGGGCACCACGGGGCAACCCAAGGGCGTCTGCCTGTCGCTGGAACAGATGACGGCGGTCTGCGGATCCCTTGCCCTGCGGGTGGCCCCTGCCCGGGTTGAGAAACACCTGACCCTGCTGCCCCTCACCACCTTGCTGGAGAACCTGACCGGCTTGTATGTACCGCTGCTGACCGGCGCCTGCAGCCGCATCCCCTCCCTGGGGGAACTCGGTTTCTCGGGCTCCAGCAAGCTGGATCCTGCGGCCCTGGCCCAGGCACTGCTGCGCTGGCCCAGCCACAGCCTGGTGCTGGTACCCGAGTTGCTGCGCCTGCTGCTGGCCCTGTGCCTCAATACCCCTGCCCTGGCGACACAGCTCGGCACCCTGCGCTTCGTCGCCGTGGGCGGAGGCAAGGTCGCCCCCGAACTCATCGCTCACGCCCGTGCGGCGGGGCTGCCGGTCTACGAGGGATACGGTCTCTCCGAATGCGGCTCCGTGGTCGCCCTGAACGGCCCCCACGGGGATCGTCCCGGCAGCGTCGGCCTGCCTCTGCCCCACTGCCAGGTGACGATCGCCGCAGACGGCGAAGTCATGGTCAGCGGCAGCGCCATGCTGGGCTACCTGGGGGAAGAGGGCGAGACGGGCAGCCAGATCGCCACAGGGGATCTGGGTCGGCTCGACGAGGAGGGCTATCTCCATATCACGGGGCGCAAGAAGAACGTGCAGATCACCGCCTTTGGCCGCAACTTCTCCCCGGAGTGGGTGGAAGCCCAGGCCCAGCTCTGCCCGGCCATCGCCCGCATCGTCATCTTCGGTGACGGTCAGCCCGCCAACGTGGCCCTTATCCAGCCGCTGCCGGGCAGCCAGTCCCAATTGCCAGAGCAGATTGCCCGGCTCAACCAGCAGTTGCCCGATTACGCCCGCATCCATCACTGGTTGCCGGTCGCCCTGGATCAGCTCCCCGGCCTCCTGACGGCCAACGGGCGCCCCCGTCGCAACGAGATTTATCACCACTTTTCCCGGCAGATCAGCCAATGCCTCACAGGAGAGACCTCATGAGCTTCTACCAGACCCTGCAACAAGCCACCGCCTGCGAGCGCGAACGCCTGTTCAACGCCCCCATCATCGAGGCCTGCCGCCGCGGCGACATCAGCCGTGACACCTACCTCGCCTTCCTGGCACAGGCCTACTACCACGTGCGCCACACGGTGCCGCTCCTGATGGCCACCGGCGGCAAGCTGGGGCAGGAGTACGAATGGGTGCGAGGCGCCATCAGGGAGTACATCGACGAGGAGTACGGCCATCAGGAGTGGATCCTGAACGACATCCGTGCTTGCGGCGGTGATGCCGAGGCGGTGCGCCACGGCCAGCCGGGCCTGCCCATCGAGCTGATGGTGGCCTTCCTCTACGATCAGATCCAGCGCGGCAACCCCATGGGCTTCTTCGGCATGGTGCAGGTGCTGGAAGGCACCAGCGTCGCCATCGCCCTGACCGTCGCCGACCAGCTCAAGAGCGGTCTGGGTCTGCCGCCCCAGGCCATGAGCTACCTGAGCTCCCACGGGGCCCTGGACCAGGAGCACCTCAAATTCTTCGAATCCCTGATGAACCGGGTGGAAGATGCCGCCGATCAGGCCGCCATCATTCACGCCGCCAAGGTGGTCTACCGCCTCTATGGCGACATGCTCTATCAGCTCACGGGATCCTGCCAATGAAGCTTGAAGGCAAACGCATACTGCTGACTGGCGCCAGTGGCGGCATTGGTGAAGCCCTGGCCCATGAACTGGCGGCCCAGGGTGCCCATCTGCTGCTGCACGGTCGTCGGGCCAGCGCCCTGGAGCGCCTGCGCCGGGAGCTGCCTCATCCGGATCGCCACCAGACGGTGACGGCCGATCTTGGCTCTCCCCATGAGCGGGCGCAGCTGCTGCAACATCCGGCCCTGGACGAGGGGCTGGACGTGCTCATCAACAGTGCAGGCTGCAACCAGTTCGCCTGGCTGGAAGATCAGAGCAGCGAGCAGGTGACACGCCAGTTGCTGCTCAACGTCGAGGCGCCCATCCAGCTCACCCGGGCCCTGCTGCCCCGGCTGCGCAAGCCCGCCATCATCATGAACATCGGCTCCAGCCTCGGGGCCATCGGTTTTGCCGGCTACAGCGTCTATTGCGCCAGCAAGTTCGCCATGCGCGGCTTCAGCGAGTCCCTGGGGCGGGAGCTGGAGGGAACCGGCATCAAGGTGCTGCACTTTGCCCCCCGCGCCACCCGCACCCACCTCAATTCCGAGGCGGCCTATGCCATGAATGCCGAGCTTGGCACCCGGACCGACAGCCCACAGGACGTGGCCGAGGAGGCCGTCATCGCCCTGTGCAACGAGACACGCCGCCGCTGGCTCGGCTGGCCGGAAAAGCTCTTTGTGCGGCTCAACGGCCTGCTGCCCGCCTTGGTGGACATGGCCCTGGCCAAGCAGCGCCCGATCATCGAGCGCCACGCCCGCCGCACCGCCTCCCCAGCCCCCGATCACAGGAGCGATCCCGCCTGTGCGACAAACGAGAAGGAACATTGAGATGAAGCACACCACTTTCCGTCCCCGATTTGGTCACGGCCCCCTGTTGCTCGCCCTGGGAGGCCTGCTGGCAAGCGGTCTGGCCCAGGCCGCCGATGCCCTGCCCACCATTCAGCAGGAGTGGGCCCACTGCCAGTACCAGCAGACCGGAAAAGCCAAGGAGAGCTGCCTGGAGAGCCTGAGTGCCAAGGCCGATGAGGCGAGCGCCAAGGAGGCATTTCGCACCGATCTGCTGATCTGGTCCGCCATCGTCAAGAGCACCTGGGCGGGGGCCAAGGGCGGCCTCGGCGCCCTTGGTCTGGTGAAGGAGGCCAAGGCCAAGCTCGAGATCGCCATCAAGCAGGATCCCAAGGCGCTGGAAGGCTCGGCCTACACCAGCCTGGGCTCCCTCTACTACCAGGTACCGGGCTGGCCGGTGGGCTTTGGAGACGACGAGAAGGCGGAGAAGCTGCTCAAGCAGGCGCTGGCCATCAATCCCACCGGCATCGACCCCAACTTCTTCTACGGCGACTTCCTGCTGGATCAGGGTGACAAGGCACAGGCGAAGATCTATCTGGACAAGGCCCTGGCCGCCCCGGCGCGCCCTGGCCGCGAGGTGGCGGACGAGGGCCGCAGAATGGAAATTCGCGAGCGTCTCGCCAAGCTGTAAACACAAGCAGCACAGTGCGCTATTTCAACTCTGCCCACCAGCTTGCATACTGGTGGGCAGTGTCGTTTGAGGGAGAGAACAATGCGGATCCTGTTGGTGGAAGATGATGTGATGCTGGGAGACGGCATGGTGGATGCGCTGCGCAGCAGCGGCTACACGGTGGACTGGCTCCAGCAGGGGATGCCGGCCCTCTCGGCGCTCAAGAGCGAGGAGTTTGCCGCCCTCATCCTGGATCTCAACCTGCCGGACATCGACGGCATCAGCCTGCTGCGAAAGTTGCGCCGGGAGGGGCAGACCCTGCCCGTGCTCATCCTGACCGCCCGTGATGCCCTGGACGACCGGGTACTGGGGCTGGATGCAGGCTCCGACGACTACATGGTCAAACCCTTCGCCCTGCAGGAGCTCAACGCCCGGCTGCGCGCCCTGGTGCGGCGCAGCAAGGGGCAGGCCCAGGCGGTGCTGGAGTACGGGGAGCTGCAGCTCTTCCCCGCGTCACAACAGGTCACCTATCGGGGCGAGCCGGTCAAGCTCACCCCCCACGAATACAAGCTGTTGCAGGAGCTCATCACCCAGAGCGGCCGGGTATTGAGCCGGGATCAACTGCAACAGAGCCTCTACGGCTGGGACGAGGGGGCAGAGAGCAACGCGGTGGAGGTGCACATTCACCATCTGCGCAAGAAATTCTTCCCCGAGCTCATCCGCAACATTCGCGGCGTCGGTTACATCGTGCCCCAGCTCGACGTCCAGGGCGCAAGAGGAGCCTCCGCCCCATGAGCCGTGTCCGTTCCATCCGCCGTTTTCTGCTCTCCGGCATCCTGGCCCTGGTCAGCCTCAGCCTCGCCATCAGCGGCCTTATCGGCTACCTGCAGGCCAACCACGAGATGGAAGAGCTGTTTGATGCCCGTCTCGCCCAGTCTGCCCGCATCACCAACCAGTTGCTCAGCCGCTATCTCAAGCAGAGCGGCGAGCTGCCGCGCAACGGCACCGTGTACCAGGAGTGGGTGCAGGCCGTCCCCGAGACGCCCCACATCGAGAAGGGCGGCTTCTTCCAGTTCGGCCAGGACAACGAGTTCACCCCCTATGGCCATGAATTCGAACACAACCTCTACTTCCAGTTGCTGAGCGAGCAGGGCGCCGTGCTGCTGCGCTCGCCCAATGCCCCGGCCCAACCGTTGACCACCCTGGAGCGGGGCTTCAACAGCGAGACCAAGGATCATCACGAGTGGCGCACCTTTACCCTCTACAACGAAGATGAACAGACCTGGCTCATCGTGGCGGAGCGGGATGACGAACGCAGCGAGCTGGCCAGCAAGATGGCCACCCTCACCATGCTGCCCCTCTTCATCACCCTGCCCTTCCTGCTCGGTCTGCTGTGGTGGCTGATCACCCGGGGGCTGTCACCGCTGCACCAGCTGGCGCAAGCCATCGGCGAGCGTCATCCCGCCAACCTGAGCCCACTCAATCTTGCCATCAAGGCCGAGGAGCTGACGCCGCTGGTGGGGGAGATCAACCGGCTGATGCACGCCCTCGCAGACACCCTGGATCGGGAGAAACAGTTCACCAACGAGGCCGCCCACGAGCTGCGCACCCCCCTCGCGGTACTGCGCATCCACAGCGAGAACGCCATGACGGCCGAGGATGATCAGAGCCGGGAGCAGGCCCTGCGCAAGATGCTCTTGGCCCTCGATCGCAGCGATCGGCTGATCCGCCAGTTGCTGACCCAGGCCCGCATCGACAACCAGCAGAGCCCGGCCCTCACCGCCCTCCCCCTGTTCCCCCTGTTGCAGGGCACCCTGGCGACCCTGGCCCCCATCGCCCTGAAAAAGGATCAGCAGCTGTCCCTGGAGGGCGCCGAACAGGTGCAGGTAATGGGACAGGCGATGTTGCTGGAGCTGATGTTCGGCAACCTCATCGACAATGCGCTGCGCTACACCCAGGTGGGCGGCGAGGTCGCCGTGGTGGTGAGCCAGGTGGGCAACCGGATCCGAGTGGATGTGCGGGACAACGGCCCCGGCATCCCCACCGCCGCCCTCTCCCGGTTGTGCGAGCGCTTCTTCCGGGTCAATCCCCAGCAGGGGGATGGCGTGGGCCTTGGCATGGCCATCGTCTCGCGCATCGCCCAGCTTCACGGAGCGGATCTCGACATCCACAACCGGCCCGAAGGGGGGCTCGAAGTGAGCGTGCTGCTGCCCGCCTCGCGCCAGGCATGAGGGGTCAGCCTTTGCGCACGCCATGAAAAACGGGGGCCAGGCCCCCGTTTTTCATGGCTGCACCACCCTAGTCGCAGGTGGGCTGTACCGTGAAGGTCCGGCTCGAATCCACCGGTCCCAGCTCCGCCAGCAGACGGCGCCCCAGCAGCACCGGGTAGATCATCTTGCTGCGATCCCGCAGGGTGAACCACTCCTTGTAGACCTGGTCCCCGACGCAGACGGACATGGTCACCGTCGGGCGCTGCTCCATGCCGCCCGCCCCGCGCACCGTCACGCTGCGCTCCACCGGTCGCTCCACGCTCCGGCGCACCACCTTGTCGGTATTGGCATCGGTCAGCACCAGGTTGAAGCGCACCCAGGGCTTGCCATCCTTCTTGAAATGCTTCAGGTCGCGGGCATCCAGCGACGAAGTGAGGGCACCGGTATCGAGCTTCATCTTGACCGCCACTCCGTAGGGCATCAGCACCCCCTTCTCGATCCAGCCATAGCTGGTCTGGGCCGCCATCGCGCTGCCGCACAGCGCCCACATCATGGCCGCCGCCACCATTCTCTTGCCCATCTTGCTCTCTCGCCTTGTCAGTCTTGCGCCCAGATGTATCACAGCCAACTGCCGGGTCAACCGGATTCTGGCGTGCAGGGGAGCGGGCTCTGGACGCGGTGCCAACAGGCGACAATCCATGCCGGGCACGGCGCGTGAGTGGGGAATGCAGCAGGAAAACGAGGGGAGAACAAGGTGCTGGATGACGCTGGCGGCCATCCTCAGGTTGTGACGCCAAAGGCTACCACAGCGGTGCGTGAATTATCAGTCTTGTTCTGACGGGATTTTTGCCTACACTGCTGTAAACCGGAGGGCCTGAAAACCACCGGTTTTTTTTGCGCCTGCCGAAAAGTTGCCACTGCAAAGTGACCTCTCACACAAGGCTCAATAAGGAATTCGCAATGCGTATCGAAGAAGACTTGAAGCTCGGTTTCAAGGATGTCCTGTTTCGCCCCAAGCGCTCTACTCTCAAGAGCCGTTCCCAAGTCAGCCTGACCCGCCAGTTCACCTTCAAGCACACCCAGACCCAATGGCAGGGCGTGCCCGTCATCGCCGCCAACATGGATACCGTCGGCAGCTTCGCCATGGCGCGTACCCTGGCCAGCTTCGAGATGATGACGGCGGTGCACAAGCACTACAGCCTTGCGCAGTGGCAAACCTTCGTCAATGAGACCGACCCGGCCCTGCTGGGCCATGTGATGGTCTCTACCGGCACCTCGGAGGAGGACTTCACCAAGACACGCCAGATCCTCGCGATGTCCAGCGCCCTGCGCTTCATCTGCGTGGACGTGGCCAACGGCTACTCCCAGCACTTCGTCGAGTTTTTGCGCAAGATCCGCGAGGCCTGCCCGAACCACGTCATCCTGGCGGGCAACGTGGTGACCGGCGAGATGGTGGAGGAGCTCATCCTCTCCGGCGCCGACATCGTCAAGGTGGGCATAGGCCCGGGCTCGGTCTGCACCACCCGGGTCAAGACCGGGGTCGGCTACCCGCAGCTCTCCGCCATCATCGAGTGTGCCGATGCGGCCCACGGCCTGGGTGGCCAGATCGTCGGTGACGGCGGCTGCACCTGCCCGGGGGATGTGGCCAAGGCATTTGGCGGCGGCGCCGACTTCGTGATGCTGGGGGGCATGCTGGCCGCTCACGAAGAGTGCGGCGGTGAAATCGTCGAGGTCGATGGCGAGCCCTTCATGAAGTTCTACGGCATGAGCTCGGCCAGCGCCATGGACAAGCACGCTGGCGGCGTCGCCGAGTATCGCGCCTCCGAAGGCAAAACCGTGCTGCTGCCCTACCGCGGCCCGGTGGAGAACACGGTGCGCGACATCCTGGGCGGGGTGCGATCCACCTGCACCTATGTGGGGGCCAGCCAGTTGAAAGAGCTCACCAAACGCACCACCTTCATCCGGGTGCGCGAGCAGGAGAACAACGTCTACGGCAAGGAGTAAGTCCCTCCTTCGGCCCCGAGCCGACCGTTAGAAGCCAGCCAACCGGTGTGCTACCCTGCGCACCGGTTTTTTTGCATCTGGGATCCCGCGCCATGACAAGCCCTCTCCCCCCCTTCGACTGGGACATCTTCTGCTGCGTCGTCGACAACTTCGGTGACATCGGCGTCACCTGGCGACTCGCCCGCCAGCTCAAACAGGCAGGCGCGCTCCCGGCGCAGAAGAGTGAGGTGCAGGTGCGGCTCTGGGTGGACGATCTGGCTAGCTTCGCCCGCATCTGCCCGGCGCTCGACCCCGCACAGGACGGTCAGTGGGTCGATGGCATCTATGTCCAGCACTGGCACGAGCGCCTCCCCGCCGACATGACCCCGGCCAGGGTGGTCATCGAGGCGTTTGCCTGCGAGCTGCCCGCCCCCTTTATCGAACGCATGGCCGAGCAGACCACGCCCCCCTGCTGGATCAACCTGGAGTACCTCTCGGCCGAGAGCTGGGTCGAGGATTGCCATGGCCTCGCCTCGCCCCAGCAGGTCGGCAGCCGGCGCCTCGACAAGTACTTCTTCTTCCCGGGTTTCACCGCCAGAACCGGCGGCCTCTTGTGCGAGCACGGCCTCATCGTCGAGCGCGAGCGCGAGCGCTGGCAGCAGGATGAAGCGGGACTGACCGCCTACTGGGCCAGCCTCGGCCTGCCACCCCAACGAGAAGACGAACTGCGGGTCAGCCTCTTTACCTACGAGAGCGAGGCGCTCAGGAGCCTGGTCGAGGGCTGGCGCCAGAGCGTCACCCCCGTCACCCTGCTGCTGCCGCTGGGGCGCTCCCTCGACGACGTGCTCATCGGCGCAGGGCTGGCAGAGGCCATTCCCGGTGCCCGGGCCGGAGATCTGCTCCAGGCGGGCAACCTCACCATCAAGCTGCTGCCGATGACCGATCAGAGGGGCTACGATCGCCTGCTGTGGAGCTGCGATCTCAACCTGGTGCGCGGGGAGGACTCCTTCGTGCGGGCCCAGTGGGCGGGGCGCCCCTTCCTCTGGCACATCTACCAGCAGGAAGAGGATGCCCACATGATCAAGCTGGACGGTTTTCTCGACCACTACCTCTCCCCCTTGCCAGCGCCGGCCGGTCAGTGGCTGCGCCGCTTCAACCATGCCCTCAACCGGGGGGAACACACCGGTGAACTCTGGGCACAATGGCCGCAATACGCGGCCATATGGCAGCAACATGGGCGCACCTGGCCACAGAGGCTGCTGGCGGACGGGGATCTCGTCACGAGGTTGGTGAAATTTTTAGAAAGCCGTATATAATCTGGCAGTTTTTATCCGTCCGTTTCACGAACAGGAATTTTTTACATGAAAACCGCACAGGAAATCCGCGCTGGTAACGTAGTCATGATCGGCACCGAGCCGATGGTGGTCCAGAAGGCTGAATTCAACAAATCCGGCCGTAACTCCGCCGTGGTCAAGATGAAGCTGAAGGGTCTGCTGAACGGCAGCGCCACCGAGACCGTCTTCAAGGCCGACGACAAGCTGGAAGTCGTTCAGCTGGAGCGTAAAGAGTGCACCTACTCCTACTACTCCGACCCGCTGTATGTCTTCATGGACACCGAGTACAACCAGTACGACGTCGAGAAAGACAACCTGGGTGATGCCCTGAACTACCTGGTAGACGGCATGGAAGACCTCTGCGAAGTGACTTTCTACAACGAGAAAGCCATCTCCGTAGAACTGCCGACCACCATCGTGCGTGAAGTCGAGTACACCGAGCCGGCCGCCCGTGGCGACACCTCCGGTAAAGTGACCAAGCCTGCCCGCCTGAAGGGCACCTCCTACGAGCTGGCCGTTGCCGCCTTCGTGGAGATC
Source organism: Aeromonas sp. ZOR0002 (assembly GCF_963866995.1). Lineage (NCBI taxonomy): Bacteria > Pseudomonadati > Pseudomonadota > Gammaproteobacteria > Aeromonadales > Aeromonadaceae > Aeromonas > Aeromonas sp. ZOR0002. The sequence continues at coordinate 32,017 of NZ_CAWMFQ010000098.1, forward strand.
GGTGACAAGATCGAAATCGACACCCGTACCGGTGAATTCAAGCGTCGCGTCAACTAAGTTGACCCCTTGATGTGATTGCAAAAAAAGCGAGCCCAGGCTCGCTTTTTTATTGGCTGGCACCTCACGGCCAGCCTGATGAGAAGCCGTGCCCCTAGCGGCGATGGGCCAGTGCCCGCACCAGCCTGTCCCCCACCCCCTGTACCAGTTGCACCAGCAGCAGCAACATGACCACGGTCCCTGCCATCACCTTGTCATCAAAGCGCTGGTAGCCGTAGCGGATCGCCAGATCCCCGAGCCCGCCGCCACCGACCACCCCCGCCATGGAGGAGAAGCCAATGAGCATCACCACCGTCAGGGTGAGTCCGGCCAGCAGCGCCGGCAAGGCCTCGGGCAGCAGCGCCTTGACGACCACGTGCCAGCCGCTGCCCCCCATGGCGAGCACGGCTTCGACGCGCCCCTTGTCCACCTCATCGAGGGCGCTCTCCACCACCCGGGCAAAGAAGGGGAAGGCCCCCAGGGTGATGGGGACGATGGCGGCGGTGCTGCCCAGTGAGGTGCCGACCACCAGCCGGGTCAGGGGGATCAGGGCGATCAGGAGCACCACGAAGGGGAGCGACCGCCCGATGTTGATACCGATCCCCAGCACCATGTTGAGACGGGGCAAGGGCAGCACGCCCCCGGGACGGGTCACCACCAGCAGCACCCCGGTCGGCAGCCCCAGCAACAGGGTGAACACGGCCGCCACTCCCACCATGTAGAGCGTTTCGAGCGACCCCTGATACATCAGTTCGAGCAAGGCATCGACACTCAGGCGACTCTGCATAAACGCACCTCCTCTGTGACTCCGTGACGCGCCATGAAACGCCGCAGGATCTCGGGATCCGGCAACAGGGCCTGCCGCACGCGGGAGTCGGGGTTGGCCAGCAGGGTGCCCAGAGCGCCGCTTTCCACCAGCTGACCCCGTTCAAGCAATGCCGCGTGATCGCAGATGGCCCTGACCACCTCCAGCTCGTGGGTGATGAGCACTATGGTGATCCCGAGGCGGCGGTTGATGTCGGCAAGCAGCGCCAGCACCGACTCCGTGGTCTCCGGATCCAGGGCACTGGTCGCCTCGTCACAGAGCAAGTGGCGCGGATTGGCGGCCAGGGCGCGGGCGATGCCCACTCGTTGCTTCTGTCCCCCCGACAACTGGGAGGGAAAGGCGCGACGGTGCTCGCCAAGCCCCACCAGTTCCAGCAGCTCGCTGACCCGGGCAGCCCGCTCCCGGCGCGCCACTCCGGCGATTTCCAGCGGGACTGCCACGTTCTCCTCCACGCTGCGGGCGTGCAGCAGATTGAAGTGCTGGAAAATCATGCCGGTCCCCTGACGGTGGCGGCGCAAGGCCGCCCCCTCCAGGGCCGTGATGTCGCGGCCATCGAACAGGATGCGGCCCCGGCTTGGCCGCTCCAGCAGATTGAGGCAACGAATGAGCGTGCTCTTGCCCGCGCCGCTGCGCCCGAGAATGCCGTAGATGGCCCCATCCGGAATCTCGAGCGACACCCCCTCCAGAGCGGGTTGCCCGTGCCCCGGGTACTGCTTGCCGAGCCCCTCCAGCACTATCATGACTGCCGCCCGGCCACCGGGATCACCGACCCCTTGTAGCTCTTGCGAATGAAGTCGGCGATCGCCCTGGACTCCAGATCCCGCGCCAACTGGCGGATCCGCGGATCATCCTTGAGCGCCGGGGTGGTCACCAGGATGTTGGCGTAGGGATTGTTCTGGGCGCTCTCCAGCCCCAGGGCATCGCGAGCAGGCTCCAGCCCCGCCTCCAGGGCATAGTTGCCATTGATCACCGCCAGATCCACGTCGTCGAGGGAGCGCGGCAGCTGCGGCGCCTCTATCTCCAGGATCCTGAGCGCCTTGGGGTTGGTGGCGATGTCGTGCACCGTCGCCAGATCCCGCGCCGGATCTTCATGGCCGGCCTTGAGGGTGATGAGCCCCTCGTGCTGCAACAGATAGAGGGCCCGGCTCAGGTTGGTGACATTGTTGGGCAGGGCGATCACCGCCTTTTCCGGTACCTCCCTCAGGTGCTTGAACTTCTTCGAATAGATGCCAAGAGGCTCCACGTGTACGGTCGCGGCCACCACCAGCTCGGTGCCGAGCGCCTTCTCCTGATCCCGCAGGTAAGGGACGTGCTGGAAGTAGTTGGCATCCACATCACCCGCCACCAGCAGGGCATTGGCATTGATGCCGCCGCTGAGCTCGATCACCTGCAGATCCAGCGAAGGGTCCTGGCGTTTCACCTCGCCGAGGATATCCGCATGGGGCAGTGGATCCGCGGCAACCCGCAGCGCCTGGGCTGCCTGGGCGGAGAGAGAGAGTCCGAGGGCCAATACCAGGCCGCTCAGGGAAAACAGTCCGTGCTTGCTCATCTTGTGCTCCTTGCAATGCAATCAATGGGTGGTTTCGCCGACCGCCAGCGCCCGGGGCGTCGGCAACAGATCGGCATGGTGGCGCAATGCCACGTCAGGGTGGGAACGCAGCCGCCCCTTGAGGTAGTTCCAGCCCACCTCCCGCAGCAGCGGATTGTGCGGGTCGGTGGCAGGCCCTCTGGCTTCACGGGCCAGTGCCTCGGGCAGCGGATAGACGGGCACCACGGCGTCGAGCTGGGCCCCCAGGAAGAAGGCGATGGAAAGACGCTCCTGCCCCGGCGCCGACGGCACCACCCGGTGCACGGTCGCCCGCAGGTAGCCGTTGCTGGCCAGCTCCAGCAGCTCACCGATGTTGACCACGAAGGTGCCGGGGAGCGGGAGCGCATCGATCCAGTGATCCGGCGCCACCTCCACCTGCAGGCCGGGCTGGTCATCCTGCAGCAGGAAGCTCAGGAAGCCCGAATCCTTGTGGGGACCGACCCCCTGAGTGGCGCCCCGCTCACCGGGATAGCGGATCAGCTTGATATGTTCGTTGGGACGCTCTCCGTGCAGGGCATCGAAGGCATCTGGCGACAGTGCGAGCGCCTCGGCAAAAGCCCCGAGCAGGGTACGGGACATGCGGGTCATCTGCCCACGCCAGCGCGTCAGCACGGGTTGCAGTGTCGGCAGCGCCTCCGGCCACTGATTCGGCCCCTGCAACCGCCACCAGGGCGGGTCGCCCGCCGCGCGCGGCAAGGCAGGGCGATCGGCACCGATATCAAACTGCTCTCGCCAGTCAGGTTGACCCCGGGTCAGCTCCGCCCCCGGTCGGTTGTAGCCACGAAAATGGGGAGAGTGGATCATGGCGACCTGCTGCTTGGCCGCCAGAGGCAGCGCAAAGAAGGCCCGCGACAGCTGCTGCACTTCCTGTTGCAGCTCGGGATCGATGCCGTGGCCGGTCAGGTAGAAAAATCCCGTCTCTCTCGCGGCATCGCGCAACGATGCCAGAAAATCGGCCCGAGCGTCGGGCGAGGCATCCAGCTGCCTCAGGTCGAGGATGGGCAAGTGAACCAAGGTGCTCATGGCGATAACGCTCCCTGTCGATGGAAAGTGAGGGTGAACCTCTCGTTCTGACGAGACAGGGGGGAGAATTCTCCGCCTGCGGCCAGTGGCGACATGCCCCGGCCCCCTGTCTGTCTGCCCTTACTGAACCATGTATGGGTCACGGGATGGAACAATCAAAACCGGGAATGCTTTGCCATTTGGAACAATCCCGGGCCCGTGTCCGGCCCGCCGGTCAGACCCTCTTCGCCACCGCCGATGCCGATGTGCCCCCTTGCCCTAAAGAAACCCCCGGCGAGGCCGCTATGAGGGAGTGCTGGAGGATCCCCCATGACATTTCGCCCCTATCTGCTGCTGACCCTGCTTGCTTTTGCCGCCCACGGCGCCGGGCAGGCACCGTCAGGCGCCGCCCCGGATCCAGCCCCCCTGGTTCCCCCCGACTACTGGCAGAGCAGCGACTGGCAGGGGATACCCGACAGCACCAGGGTGGACAAGCAACAGATACTGTTTGCCAAGCACAACAGCGACAACTACGTGGGTCTGGTCATCCTGCTGCCCGACTGGCAGCGCAGCGGCCAGCTGTGGCAACTGACCCGGGAGCTGGGGCGCCTCGGTTTCGATACCCTGCTGCTGCTCCCCTCGCCGCAGCAGACCGAGCTCGACCCCGCCGCCGAGAAGAAACAGCAGGTCATCGACGATTTTCGCAAGCAGTTTGCCTCCCGCATCAGCAAGCTGGGGGATGCCAAGCTGCAGGAGGGGGGCTTCAAGCTGCTGCTGGCCCAGGGTACCAGCGCCGCCTGGGCCGCCAACCTCATCGCCAGCGAACAGTTGCCCGCCCCCGATGCCCTGGTGCTGCTCGACGGCTTCTTCCCCAACCAGCTGAGCAACCAGACCCTCGCCAAGCAGATAGCCCAGGGCAGCATCCCTACCCTGGATCTCTATCAGGAGGAGGGAGGACGCTGGCCCCTGCTGGCGGCCGAAGCCCGCAGAAGCGAGAGCCGCCGCAGCCACAAGCTCAACTACCGCCCCTATGCCCTGATGGATCTGGAGGAGACGCCGGGGCGCATCCAGGGCTGGCTGACGCACCTGGGCTGGATCTGAGTCCCTCCGAGGCACAGCCACCCGCCTTTTGCCTTCCCCATCGGACTTGGCCCGATACCACCGCGCTGGTCAGCCGCCCTCCATGTTTGGCATCATGTCCGAACCAATGGCAGGAGGCTTCATGCAGCAAATCGTGTTTCTCGACAGCGACACCCTGGACACCGGCATCAATCTGCGCCGCCCCGATTTTCCCCATCACTGGCAAAGCTACCCGACCACAGCACCGGATCAGGTGGTGGAGCGGCTCAAGTGCGCCAGCATCGCCATCATCAACAAGGTGCGCATCGGGGCCGATGAACTGGCCCAGCTGCCCGAACTGCGCCTGATCGCCCTGGCCGCCACCGGCAGCGACAACCTGGATCTGGAGGCGTGCCGCGCCGCCAATGTCGCCGTGTGCAATATCCGCAACTACTCGGGCCCTTCCGTCCCCGAGCACGCCATGGCCCTGATGCTCGCCCTGTCGCGCAACCTGTTCGCCTGGCGCCAGTCCCTGCTGGAGGGGCGCTGGCAACAAAGCGGCCAGTTCTGCTTCTTCGACCACCCCATCACGGATCTGCATGGCAAGCGCCTCGGGATCATCGGCAAGGGAACCCTGGGACAGGCGCTGGGACAGCGGGCCAGCGCCATCGGGATGGAGGTTTACTATGCCCAGAGCCAGGTCGGCTCCCCGGGGGATGACGACAGGCTGCCCCTGGATGCCCTGCTGCAAAGTTCGGATGTGATCAGCCTGCACTGCCCGCTCACCCCCTACACCCGCCATCTCATCGGGGAGCGGGAGCTGGCCCTGATGAAACCGGGCGCCCTGCTCATCAACGTGGGCCGTGGCGGCCTGGTGGACGAGCAGGCGCTGCTCGAAGCCCTCGGCAACGGCCGTCTGGGGGGCGCCGGCTTCGATGTGGCGAGCGTCGAGCCGCCGCCTCCGGATCACCCCCTGATGCAGGCCCTGCGTTACCCCAATTTCATCCTGACTCCCCACGTGGCCTGGGCCAGCGAAGAGTCGATGCAGCGCCTCGCGGATCAGCTCATCGACAACATCAACGCCTTCTCCCTTGGCAGGCGCCAGCACCGGCTGGTGTAAGAGGCCGCTCGCCACCCCTCACGGGCCGACAGCGGGATCAAAAAAAGGGGCCAAAGGCCCCTTTTTGTCGGTCAGCTTGCCGCGGCATCAGTCGTCATGCCATCTGTGCTTGCGGTGCTTTTTGTGTTTCTTGTGGTGCTTGTGATAGCGCCTGTCATCGTAATAGCGATCGCCGCGGCTCTCGTGACCATCCCCGGTCCTGGCTCCGATGGCAGAGCCACCGGCACCACCGATACCGGCGCCGATCAGCTGGCCCGTGCTGCCACCGACGCTCTTGCCGATGGCTGCCCCGCCCAGGGCACCGACGGCGCCGCCGAGCGCAGCTTCGTTCTTGTTGCCCCTATTGGCCGTGGCCGCACCACCGGCCGCGCCCCCCAGGGCGGCCCCCACCAGGGCGCCGGTGTCGCCACCCAGCTCCTTGCCGATCATGGTGCCCGCCACCCCGCCGGCTCCGCCGCCGAGAATGGTATTGAGGGTCTCGGATGCCTGCACCTGTCCTGTGCCCAACAGCAACGCCCCCAGCAGCGCCAGTGCGCTCATGCCAAACGGTTTCATTTTCATGGGGTACTCCTGTCAAACCTGATGATTGATTATTTTTCCCTGCACTATACAAAGCCCCCTGACCCGCGCCACTGCCGCAAGGGGCACCTCACGGCCAGCCCTCCCTGTCTCCGGTTCGCGACACGATGCAAGAAAGCAGGCTAACCACCTGAAACCACATCAAAAAAAAAGGTCACACGAGAAATTATCCCCGTCATGACCCTTTTCTAGGCCCAAAGGCCCTTTTTTGCAGCGATCACCGTCAGACAGATACTGTCACAACCTCCCCGTCAACGGGCGACGACGCCGCCAGATGCCAGCAATCCCGCCCCTGGTGCTTGCTCTCGTACAGGCAGGCATCCGCCCGCTCGAGCAGCGTCAGGGCATCATCCGGATAGCGCGCTCCGCCGGCGCTCAGGGTGATGGCGTCGGCGAACTCCCGCCATTTCAGGGCCTTCACCCGACCGAGCAGGTGGGTCAGGCGGCATTCCACCTCCGCCTGCTCCCAGGGCAGCAAGGCCGCAAATTCATCGCCCCCGATGCGGTAGACCTGCTCATCCCCCAGGGTTCTCGCCATGATGGTGGCCACCCGAAACAGCACCGCATCCCCCACACCGTGTCCCCAGCTGTCGTTGACGCGCTTGAAGTTGTCCACATCGAACAGCACCAGCCAGTAGGGCCTCCCCGCCTGCTCCAGCCCCGCCCGCTGCTGATCGAAGGCTCGCCGGTTCAGGATGCCGGTGAGAGGGTCGTGGAGCAGGGCATCCTGCCCTTGCAGCAGGCTGTTTCGCACCTGTTCTATCTCTCCCAGGCTGCCGTGCACGAACCAGGTTCGCTGACGCCGCTGGATCTCCTTTCGCGCCTCATCCCGGATGAGGCCGCTGAGCGAGCCCTGCACCAGCGCCTGCTCCTGGCGAAAGATCCGCACCAGAAACCACAGGCTGCACAGCCAGATGCAGAGCAATGCCAGGGCGGGCAGCACCACCATCAGCAGGGGGTCTTGCAGGTTTTCATGAAAATGGGAGGGGGGGAGATAGACGTTGAGATCCCACTCCATCCCCTCCAGAGCGTATTGCAGGTGGCGTCCTTCCCAGAACCCGTCCAGGCCGGCCGCCTGCGTCTCCCGCTCGAGGCGGGGCGGCAACAGCGACAGATTGTGCCCCACCACCAGCTTGCCGCCCTTGCGCTCGGTGATGTAGAGGGCCACCGGGTCCTCACCCACCGCCCGGTGCAACGCCCCCTGCAAGGCGCTGAACGACATGTCCACCATCAGCAGCCCAAGCAGTTGCCCCTCATCATCCTTGACCCGCTTGATGAGGGTCAGTACCTCTCCGGCCGAATCGAACTCCGGGTAGGGACCGAACCAGACGAGATCATCGCCCTCGCCGGACAGGGTCTGGTACCAGGGCCGCGCCTGTGCCCGGTAGCCCTCCGGTTGCTGCCAGTCGGGATAGCCGTCGAGCCGATGGGTGCGCGCATTGTAGAAATAGAGGAAGTGGGCGTCGTACTTGAACTGATGGGCAATGGGCCAGATGGGATTGATGGCCGATGCCCCGGCAGCGATGGCCTGCTTGTCCAGGGACGCCTCCAGCACGCCAAGCTGGTGGCGGTTGTCCTGCGCCATGTCCTGGAACAGGGTGGCGTCGAGGGCAGCCAGCATGTGACCGTAACCCGCCACCGTCTTGTCGATGCTGCTCAGGTAGCTGGCTGCCGCCAGCAACAGGGTGGCGATCAGCACCAGCCCTCCCAGGAGAAGCGACAGCGGAGTCAGTATGTAATAGCGTTCCTTGATCAGCGCCGCCGTCATGCCACCCTCTATAAAATGTCATATTTTATGAATTTTATAGATTAAAAATCTGCAAAAGATATTGATTGAAGTCATTAACATCCACTGCTAATGATAAAAAAGATATCAAGGTGTCTCGCGGCCATATTCACATCCGTCATGTGAATATCCATAAAAAGTAGAAACAGTCATTACTCGTCGTTGACGGTTTATTGCCCGCAAGGTGTTATAGTCGATGACTCGAGAAATCGGAGCCAGATGACCTTTGTCGGCAACGCTGGCGGTGATGATTCATCAACCAAGGAGATGTTATGAGCAGTCCGTTTATCGAACAGATCAAAGCACGTCGTACCATCTATGCCCTGGGCAACCGGGTGACCCACTCCGAGGCCCAGCTGACCGCCCTCATCAAGGATGCCGTCAAGCACAGCCCCTCTTCGTTCAACTCCCAGAGTTCCCGCGCCGTCATCCTGTTTGGCGAGCAGCACCACAAGCTGTGGGACATCGTCAAGGCGGAGCTCAAGAAGATAGTGCCGCCGGAGGCCTATCCCCAGAGTGAAGCCAAGATCAACGGTAGCTTCCGCGCCGGGGCTGGCACCGTGCTCTTCTTCGAAGACACCGCCGTCATCGAGGATCTGCAGCAGAAATTCGCTCTCTATGCCGACAACTTCCCCATCTGGTCCGAACATGCCACCGGGATCGCCCAGTTCGCGGTCTGGACCACCCTGGCCCAGGAGGGCATCGGCGCCTCCCTGCAACACTACAACCCGCTCATCGACGATGCGGTGCGCAAGGAGTGGGACCTGCCCGCCAGCTGGCTGCTCCGTGCCCAGATGCCTTTTGGCAGCATAGAGCAACCTGCCGGCGACAAGACCTTCATCGACGACGACGTGCGTTTCCGGGTCTTCAAGTAAGCCTTCACGCCCCCTCCACCAGGGGGCGTTTTCATCTCGCACTCGTTCACCCTTGTCACGTGCCAGCCATACTCTGAGCAAACCCTCTCTTGTCAGGAGGTCCCCATGGGGGACATCGCACGCCAACGTACCTCATGCACATTGACGCCCTTGTCCGCTCTGTTGTGTGTCGCCGCCCTGGTACTGCTGTTCTCGCTGATCGGCATCTTCACCCGCCCCCCCAACCTGCTGGCGGCCTTCTGGCCTGCCAATGCGGTCATGCTCGGCTGCATGGTGCGCTATCCACGCCTGGCCACCCCGGCGGGCTGGGCCGGCGGCATACTGGGCTTTTTTCTCGCCGCCCTCTTCACCGGTGAGCCCCTGTTCAAAACCATCCTGCTGACCTGCGGCAACCTGGCCGGCATCGGCGTCGGGTATCTGCTGATGCATCGGCTCGCGCCTGCCGACAAGCTCCTCAGGCGCCCCACCTCCCTCGTGCTCCTGCTGCGAAACACCCTGGCCGCCTCCCTCGCCGCCGGCGTGGTCGGCGCCATCATCAATCCCATCCTGTCTCTGGGCCCCCCGCTCTACGGGCTGGGCTTCTGGTTTGCCAGCGAGCTGGTGAACTACATGACCATACTGCCGGTGCTCCTGACACTGCCTCCCCATGACAGCGTGCCCCCCTGGCGCAACCTCCTCTACCGCACCGAGTTCTCCTGGACCGGATTGATGCCGTTGCTGAGCCTGGTGGCCTCCCTGCTGCTCACCCTGCTCATCGAGGGGCCGGGATCCATCGCCTTCCCGGTACCGGCACTGCTCTGGTGCGCCGTCACCTACTCCGTCTTCGCCACCAGCCTGCTGACCCTGGGTTACAGCACCCTGATCCTGATCGCCCTTTCAAACGGCCATCTCGTCATCAATCACGATGTCCAGACCCAGTACTGGATGTTCTCCGTCCGGATAGGGGTCATGTTGATCGCTCTCCCCCCCCTGACCGCCGCCAGCATCATGGCGGCCCGCAACAGCCTGCTGCGGGAGATGAAACACCTAGCCCACCACGATCACCTGACCGGTGCGCTGAACCGGGCCGGCTTCTGGTCGGCCGCCAATGAACTGCTCCAGCACCTCACGGTGCAGCGCTACCCTGTGGCGATCTGCATGCTGGACATCGATCATTTCAAACGCATCAATGATCGTCACGGTCACGAAGAGGGGGACAACCAGTTGAGCGGCTTCGCGGCCCGGGTGCGCGACCAGCTTCGACCGGGGGACCTCTTCTGTCGCCTGGGGGGAGAGGAATTCGTGGCCATCTTGCCCGGCCTCAGCGAGGAGCAGGCCATGGCTGTGGCCGAGCGGCTGCGAAAAATCGTCGCGCAGCCAGGGGAAGAAGATGGAGCCGAGCCCGCCGTCTGCATCACGGTCAGCATCGGTATCGCCTCCCAGAGAGAGGGCCCCTTCAATCTGGACGAGCTGCTCTCTCGCGCCGATCAGGCGCTCTATCTGGCCAAACACAATGGCCGCAACCGGGTGGAACGCTACTCGCCTGAGCAGGCTTCCCCCAGCGTCGGGCAATCTTGCGGCACCTGAATGGCGTGGCTCTTGTCGTCATCATCCGGCCTCTGCCGGCAGCGGGGCGGGCAGATGAAGATGGAGCCCGTCCGATGCCACCTCGATCTCGATCTCGCGCCAGTCCCGCAGCCAGCCCTTGAGCCTGTCGTCATACCGCCTTGTTCCCCCCATCTGCACCACCTGGCAACCCGCCTGCAGGGCGCTGGCGATGCCCGCTGGCGCATCCTCGAACACCAGGCAATCGGCCGGAGCCAGTCCCAACCGGCTGGCAGCCAGCAAATAAGGCTCGGGATCCGGCTTGCCCCGTACCACATCCCCGGCGCACACCAGGAGACGGGGCAGCGGCAATCCGGCGTGCAGCAGCCGGTGCTCTGCCACCCTCCGGCTTGCGGAGGTCA
>NZ_CAWMFQ010000099.1:0-12150 GCF_963866995.1 Aeromonas sp. ZOR0002
AGGGCGGAGCGGGCCAGCCCCTCGTCCAACAGGCGGGCGAGCTGGATGTCATCGCTGGCCATGGCGAGGTCGCGCCCCTGGGCGCCGTCGGGGATCTTCACCATCAGCGGCAGACCGAGGCGCTGCACCAGTTCGTCCACATGCTGGCGGCCGCGGCGGGTCACGACGGTGGTGGGGGGCATGGGCACGCCGCTGCGCACCATCAGCTCGTAGAGATAGAGCTTGTTGCTGCAGGCGAGGATGGCACGGGAGCTGTCGATGACCGGCATCTTGAGCTGCTCGGCACGGCGGGCAAATTCGAAGGTGTAGTGGCCGACCGCGGTCTCGGCGCGCAGCCAGAGGGTGTCGAACTCCGGCAACCGCTCGATGGCCGAGGGAGGCAGGATCTCGGCCTGGATCCCCTGGGCAGCGGCCGCCTTGATGAAACGCTCCAGCGCCAGGGCATCGCTGCTGGCGCGGCCGTCGTTGGGGTCGACCAGGATGGCGAGCTGGTAGCGTGGTGCCGTCTGCTCCTCGTCCCCCGTGCCCACCAGCGCCTGGGCGTGCTGCACCATCAGCGCCTTCTCGCTCGGGCTCAGCGCCAGCGGTGACAGGCTCTCCTGCTGGCGCACCGACCAGCCGTGGCGACCGCGCTTGAGGGTCAGCTCCTGCAGCGGCAACTGGCTCAGGCCGTAGTAATAGCGGGCGAGCCCCGCCAGCTCGCTCTGTTCGCACTGGCCGAAGATGGCGCGCACCCGGATCCGATCCTCGCTCTGCTGGGCCAGCCAGCCCTGCAATTTGCGCCACAGTTTGGCGGGAGGCTGCTGGGGTTGCAGTCTGCTGATGGCCTGCAATCCCGGCAGGCAGTGGTGGCCGCGGGCCTGGGCCAGCAGGGAGCAGTAATAACCGGCCCCCAGGTGTTCCAGGCTGCGGCAGAGGTTGATGATGCGCGGACGCCCCCCTGTGGTGGGCAGACCGTGTTGCAGGTAGGTGCGGGCGGTCAGCAGATAGTCGGCATGGCAGGGCCAGTCGCCCGGCTCCTCGACGATGACATAGGTACTCATATTTTCAGGCTCCACAGAAAGGACTGCCAGAAACGGCAGGATCCCCAGTGGGCTTCGATGCACCGACAAGCACGACAATGGCGCGAGGGGAAACAAGAGGTTACAGTGCCTAATATTCTGCCTTGGTAACTTGTGATACAAGTCGCATTTCTGGTGCTGAGGATAAATAACCGAACAAGGACTCCCCGTGTTGACCGTGCGCGCCGCCCGAGCCGATGATTTGGGTGCCATCGTGAAGCTGGAACGCTACTGTTTTCCCCCCGAGGTCGCCTTCGGCCGCAGCCGCTGGCACTATCTGCTCAATCAGGCCAAGGGGCGCACCCTGCTGCTGCAAGACGAGAAGGCGCAGGTGATGGGCTATGTGAGCGTGCTGGAGCACAAAGGCTGGGATCGTCTCATCATCCAGACCCTCGCCATCCGCTGGACCGTCCGCCGTCAGGGGTGGGCACGCCGCCTGCTGGAGCAGGTGATCCGGGAAGGGCGCGAGGCCGGCTGGGGGGCGATTCGCCTCGAGGTCGCCGACGCCAACCCAGAAGCCAGGACCCTCTATCAGGGGCTGGGGTTTCGCCCCGGGGTACGGCTGCCCGATTATTACGGGCCCGGCCAGCATGCCCACCGCCTGGTGCTGGCGCTGGGGGATGAGCGGCAGGAGCCATCATGAGTTGCGAGGATTGCCTGGCCACGGCCATCAGGGCCAAGCTCGGGCGCTGCCCGGTCTGCGCCGCCCAGACCTTTCTCATCGGGGTCGTCGGCTGGCTGGTCTGGTGGTGGTGCGGCGCCGATACCTCGGTCAACGCCCTGACCGGCCTGCTGTTTGCGCTGGGGGGCTCGGGTCTCTTCCTGCTGCATCTGGCGGTGTTCGCATGGCGAAAGCTGGGCAAACGCGACATATAACGTGCTGATTTTTCAAGAAGACAAATAACAATGGAGGTTCACATGATTGCAATGGTAACGGGCGCCTCGTCCGGCTTTGGTGAGGCCATCAGCCGCCTGCTGGTGAGCGCTGGCCACCGGGTGATCGGCACCGGGCGCCGCGCCGAACGGCTGGCCGCCCTGGCCGAGGAGCTGGGCGAGCAGTTCCTGCCGCTGGTGTTCGACGTCCAGGACAAGGCTGCCACCCGCGCCGCCATCGAGGGGCTGCCGACCGAATGGCAACAGGTGGATCTTTTGGTCAACAACGCTGGCCTGGCACTGGGGCTGGAGCCTGCCCACAAGGCGGATCTGGAAGACTGGGAGCAGATGATCGCCACCAACATCAGCGGCCTGACCCTGATCACCCGGTTGCTGCTGCCGGGCATGGTGGCGCGCAACCGCGGCCACGTCATCAATATCGGCTCCATCGCAGGGACCTACCCCTATCCGGGCGGCAACGTCTACGGCGCGACCAAGGCGTTCGTGAAGCAGTTCAGCCTCAACCTGCGCGCCGATCTGGCGGGCACGGCCATCCGCGTCACCAACGTGGAGCCCGGCCTGTGTGGTGGCACCGAGTTCTCCAACGTGCGCTTCCATGGCGACGACGCCAAGGCGGCCACCGTCTATCAGGGGGTGCAGGCCATCCTGCCGGAAGACATCGCCAATACCGTACTCTGGATCAGCGAGCAGCCCGCCCACGTCAACATCAACAGCATCGAGATCATGCCGGTGGCCCAGACCTTCGGCCCGCTCCACATCAGCCGTCGCTGATGTCATGACGAGCCGACTCCTGTCCACAAGAGGCGCCTTCGGGCGCCTTTTTTTGATGGGTCTGGTCGCACTCGTCATGGAGTGCAGAAGGAGGCGTGCTGTGACCCCGTGCTGAACCGTCGAAAGAGGAGGGTACTCAAGTTGGCCTGCATTTTGCTGTCTTAGGCCCATGGCGGGGAAACCATCCCCGGAGCCGGCGAGGCCGGCAGTGAGCGTGGAGCCTTCATGGATATCAAACCCTATGGTCATCAACTCGCCCAGAGCGCGTCCCAGAACCGTGCCCTGGCGACCCTCAGCGACAGCGACGACAAGCAGAGCGGCTGGTCTCAGCAGGTCAGCCTCTCCAGTCAGGTGCTGACCGGCAAGGCGCAGCAGGCGTTGACCTACGAGCATCTGGCCAGAAACGGCAAGAACACAGTCCTGACCGGTGGCGTCAAGGATGCGCGGGTGCAGCAGATGGTGGACAAGGCCCTGGGCTTTGATCGCAAAAAATTTGACGATCTCGAGCGTCAGCTCAAGGGGATAGCGGATGACAAGACGCTCTCTGCCGAGGAGCGCGAAACGCAGAGCAAGGACCTGGCCGCGCAGCGCGATGCCATGCTCAAGGAGGCCATGGATCGCCTCACCGGCAAATCCGCCTCCCAGGCATGATGTGATTCAAACGGCAATCTTTTGGCGTTAAAGGCAAGGGGTTGCCCCCTTGCCACGGGGCTGGCAGGCCGTGGTCAGGGCTCAGGGACTCTGGGGGGGGATCCCGATGGCGATGGCGGTGGTCTGCACGGCCTTGATCTGGTCCCCCTTGGCGATGAGGGCGAACTGGGCCGGATCCTGCACCTTGAGGGTCAGGGTGTGGTCGACCCCCTTGACCCGGATGGTCTGGTGCGCCTTGTCCACGTCGATGACGTCGGCATAGATGGTTACCTGCATGCCGGCGCCGGCTGCGGGTTTCTCCCCGGCGGCCGCCTTGCCCCCTTCCACTTCCACCACCCGTTTTCTCACCCCGGCGGTGCCCTTGAGCAGGGTCAGGTCCAGCAGTTGCAGATATCTCAAGGCCACGACATCTCCCACCTTGAGCTGGGGAAGGTTGGTCACCTCCTCCCCGGCGATCAGATCCAGGGTCTGCCCTTCAGAATTTTTCAGGCTGACCTTGCGGGTGGCCAGGTCGATGGCGGTGACGGTTGCCCTGGCCGTCAGTTCTTCGGCCAGACTGGCTTGTCCGGGGGCCACGGCCACATGGGTGGTGACCTCGGCGGCATAGAGCAGGGGAGGGGCACAGAGGGTGAGGGCACCCGCAATCCAGGCGTGCTTCAGTTTCATGATAGAGACCCAGTGAGTGGGAAAGGGACCCCGGGAGGGGCTTGAGGGGGCGACGAACTCGTCTTCCCGCTATCACCATAGCAAAGCCGGGCAGGAGCGCCCGGCATCGGCAGGCTGGCATCGTATTTTTGACGACAGGCTCCCGTTTTTGACCTGATGGCACGGCAGGCGCACAATTCCCCGGCATGCAATCAACCGAGGGCTCTGCCGTGTACAACTTCCAATATGCCAATCCCACCCGCATCTGCTTTGGTGAAGGCCAGATAGCCACTCTGCCCGAGCTGATACCGGTCGGTAGCCGTCTGCTGGTGCTCTACGGCGGCGGCAGCATCAAGCAGAACGGGGTCTATGACCAGTTGACCCAGGCGCTGGCAGGTCGGGAGTGGCTGGAATTTCCCGGCATCGGCGCCAACCCCCAGTACGATCAGCTGATGGAGGCGGTGGCTCTGGTCAAGCGCGAGCGCATCGACTTCCTGCTGGCGGTGGGTGGCGGCTCCGTGGTGGATGGCACCAAGTTCGTGGCCGCCGCGGCCTGCTTCGAGGGGGACGATCCCTGGGAGATCCTGCGGGACAAGGCCCCCATCAAGGCAGCGCTGCCGCTGGGCTGTGTGCTGACCCTGCCGGCCACCGGTTCGGAGAGCAACCCCGCCGCCGTGGTGAGCCGGGGGGAGGCCAAGCTCTCCTTCTACAATCCGCTGGTGCAACCGGTGTTTGCGGTGCTGGATCCCGCCACCACCTACAGCCTTCCGCCGCGCCAGGTGGGCAACGGGGTGGTGGATGCCTTCGTCCACATCCTCGAGCAGTACCTCACCTTCCCGGTGGGGGGCGAGGTGCAGGACCGGCTGGCGGAAGGGCTGCTGCAGGTGCTGGTGGACAACGGTCCGCGGGCGCTGGCGGAGCCCACCAACTACCAGGTGCGTGCCAACCTGATGTGGGCGGCCAGCCTAGCCCTCAACGGCCTCATCGGTCGCGGCGTGCCCCAGGACTGGTCCACCCACGCCATCGGTCACCAGCTCACCGCCCTGCATGGGCTGGATCATGCCCAGAGTCTGGCGGTGGTGCTGCCCTCCCTGCTGCGGGAGCAAGCGGCCCAGAAGCAGGAGAAGCTGGCCCAGTTCGCCGAGCGGGTGTGGCACTCCAGCCGCGAGGACAAGGCACTGCGCATCGAGGAGGCGATCATCCGCACCGAGCAGTTCTTTCAGCAGATGGGGGTGGGCACCCGCCTCGCCGACTACGGCCTGAGCGAGAGCTGCATCCCAGGCATCTGCTCCAACCTCAAGCGCTTCGGCCTGACCGCCCTCGGGGAGCAGCAGGACATCGATCCCGACAAGGTAGCCAGGATCCTGTCCCACGCGCTGTAAGTCATCCTGGCAACCATAGTGGCGCGGATCCTTTCCCTCGCCCTCTGATCACCGGCTGGCCAACGGAAAAGAAAGCGCCCCGATCATCGGGGCGTTTCGCATGGTGTCGCCGGAGCACCGCCGTTTATCCGGCGCTGCGGTCCAGCTCGCGCTCCAGCGCTGCCGCCTTCTGGCGGGTCGGATGGGTGTTGAGGCGCTGCCAGTAGGCCTCAAGGTGCGGGAACTGGGCCAGCTGGCCGCTCTGGGCCAGCAGATCCACCAGGAAGGAGTTCAGGATGTCGGCGCCGGTGAGGCGATCGGCCACCAGGTAGCGGCGGCTTGCCAGCACCTCATCGAGATAGCCCAGCACCTTGGCGCACTCGGCTTTGGCGTAGTCCGGCAGGAAGCGCATCGGGCTGCCATCCTTGCGCACGAACATGTCGAGCAGCAGCGGCAGAATGCCTGAGCTCTCGGCGAAGTGGAGCCACTGCAGGTACTCGGCATAGTCCGGGCTGTCGGGGGCCGGTGCCAGCCGTTGTGGGGCGTGGCGGGTGATCAGGTACTCTGTGATGGCACCGGATTCCGCCAGGACCCGGCCGTCGAACTCGATGACCGGCGACTTGCCGAGGGGGTGGATGGCCTTGAGCTCGGGCGGTGCTAGAAAGGTGGTGGCATCGCGCTGATACGCCTTGATCTCATAGGGCAGGCCCAGCTCTTCAAGCAGCCAGATGATGCGCTGGGAGCGGGATTTGTTCAGGTGGTGCAGGACTATCATGGAAACCTCGACGCAGTGGCGGAAGGTGGTGATACGCAGCGATGCGGTGGCAGGTTCACCACTGGTTAAAAAAGAGCGGGCTGGATGCCCGCTCCTGCGTTGACTGACTCAGGCCTCCAGCGCCTGATCCAGATCCGCCAGTATGTCCTCGATGGCTTCTATCCCCACCGACAGCCGGATCATCTCAGGTTTCACCCCGGCCTTGGCCTGCTCCTCCTCGCTCAACTGGCGATGGGTGGTGGAGGCGGGGTGGCAGGCCAGCGACTTGGCATCGCCGATGTTGACCAGCCGCTTGAAGATCTTGAGGGCATCGTAGAAGCGCACGCCCGCCTCGTAGCCGTCCTTCAGGCCGAAGGAGAGGATGGCCGAGGGGCGACCGGCCATGTACTTCTCCGCCAGCGGGTAGTGGGGGTGACCCGGCAGACCGGCGTAGCTGACCCAGGCCACCTTGGGGTGGTGCTTGAGGTGGTGGGCCACCCGCAGAGCGTTGTCCACGTGGCGCTCCATGCGCAGGCTCAGGGTTTCCAGCCCTTGCAGCAGCAGGAAGGCGTTCATCGGCGCCAGCGCCGCACCGGTATTGCGCAGCGGCACGGTGCGCACCCGGCCGATGAAGGCCGCCGGGCCGAATGCCTCGGTGTAGACCACCCCGTGATAAGAAGGCTCGGGTTGGGTCAGCTGGGGGAAGCGCGCGGCATGATCCGCCCAGGGGAACTTGCCCGAGTCGACGATGACGCCCCCCAGGGAGTTGCCGTGGCCGCCGACATATTTGGTCAGGCTGTGCACCACGATGTCGGCGCCGTGTTCGATGGGTTTGCACAAGACCGGAGTGGCGACCGTGTTGTCGACGATGAGCGGCACGCCGCGGGCGTGGGCGGCCTTGGCCAGGGCGGCGATGTCGACGATGTTGCCCGCCGGGTTGCCGATGCTCTCGCAATAGACCGCCTTGGTCTTGTCATCGATGAGGGCGGCGATGGCCTCGGCGCTGTCATCCTTGGCGAAGCGCACCTCGACCCCGAAACTTGGCAGCATGTGGGCGAACAGGGTGTAGGTGCCGCCATAGAGCTGGGGGGTGGAGACGATGTTGTCACCGGCGGCGGTCAGCGCCTGGATGGCGTAGGTGATGGCGGCGGAACCCGCCGAGACCACCAGGGCGGCGATCCCCCCTTCAAGGGCGGCCATCCGCTGTTCCAGCACATCGTTGGTGGGGTTCATGATGCGGGTGTAGATGTTCCCCGGCACCGCCAGATTGAACAAGTCCGCCCCGTGCTGGGCGCTCTCGAACTCGTAGGCCACCGTCTGGTAGATGGGCACGGCCACCGCCTTGGTGGCGGGATCGCTGGAAAAGCCGTGGTGCAGGGCCAGGGTCGCATCTTTCATCACACACTCCTTGTTGGATGTCACCATTATGGATGGATAGACGTCCAATCTAGCAGTCCTGGCGCCGATGTAAACCACCCATTCCGGCAAAGCAATGCCGGGGGATGGGGGTGACCGGATGGCGTCGGTGACGGCAACCTCAGAGACGGCGGCGATACTCCCTGTCGTCTATCTGGTGCATATCCCACTGCATCAGGCGGTTGAGCTGCACCATGGGATCTTCGACCAGCGTCAGAGGGCGGGGCAGGATCCTAAGGAAGTAGCGACGAAGGGTTTGCTGGATCCGGTTCGGTTTGAGGGGGTTGGCGTGGCTCATGATGGTGCTCCTGTGCTGTGGTGTTCACGTTCGCCAGCAGTATTGAGCTAAAATGCGGAAGTAAAAACTGATGACTTTCAGCCAATGGATTTCCTCTTTTATGCCTACTAGCCGCCTTTATCAGCAATTTCAACGGCTCGCCCAGCAGCTTGGCTGCGACGAGCGGGAAATCAGCCTCGCCGAGGTGGCGGACCTGCTCTGCTGCACCCCCCGCAATGCCCGCCTGCTGCTGCGCCGCATGGAAGGGCAGGGCTGGCTGTGCTGGACGGCGGAGGCAGGGCGGGGGCGGCGCTCCCGCCTCACCCTGCTCGACAACCAGGAGAGCCTGACCCGGCGCCGATTGCGGGATCTGCTGAGTCAGGGCCAGCTGGCGCAGGCGGTGCGGCTGGCCGAAGATCGCCTCGATCTGCTCACTCCGCTGCTGATCGAGCAGCTCGGCCAGGCCACCCGGGAGGGGCGCCAGATCCTGCGGGTGCCCTACTACCGGCCGCTGCCGCGCCTGCTGCCCACCGGCCCGCTGCGCCGCTCCGAAATTCACCTGAGCCGCCAGATCTTCAACGGCCTGACCCGGCGAAATGAGGAAAATGGGGAAATCGAGGGGGATCTCGCCCACCACTGGGAGTGTCTGGGCCCCTGCCATTGGCGCTTCTACCTGAGGCCGGCGGTGCGTTTTCACCACGGCCGCGAGCTGGTGGTGGAGGACGTGGCGGAGAGCCTGCTGGCCTTGCGGGATCGCCCGCTGTTCGCCCATCTGGCACGGCTGGAGAGCCGCTGGCCGCGCACCCTGGACATCCATCTCGACAGCCCGGATCCTCTGCTGCCGCACCTGCTGGCCGAGCCGGTGGCGGCCATCCTGCCGCGGGAGCTCAAGGGGGAGGCGAATTTCGCCCTGCAGCCGGTGGGCACCGGCCCCTATCGGGTGAGCGCCAACGACCCGCTGCACCTGTGCCTCGAAGCATTTGACGACTATTTCGGGCTGCGGGCCCTGCTCGACGAGATCGACATCTGGATGCTGCCGGAGCTGGCGGAACGGCTGGAGAGCCACGTCAGGCTGGGCAGCGACACCCCGGAGCTTGGTTCCATGCGCGGGGAGTCCGAACTCGAGTCGGGCTGCTACTTCCTGCTGCAGGACGACAGATCGGTCCCCCTGCAGGACCCGGCCCTGCGCCAGTGGCTGACCCGGCTGCTCAACCCCATCGCCCTGATGGCCCGGGTGGCACCCGAGCTGCAGCGGGGCTGGACCAGCGCTCTGGGCCTCCTGCCCCACTGGCGCGAGAGTCTGCCTCTTCCCGAG
The DNA here is from genome assembly GCF_963866995.1 of Aeromonas sp. ZOR0002. Lineage (NCBI taxonomy): Bacteria > Pseudomonadati > Pseudomonadota > Gammaproteobacteria > Aeromonadales > Aeromonadaceae > Aeromonas > Aeromonas sp. ZOR0002. The sequence continues at coordinate 9,146 of NZ_CAWMFQ010000099.1, forward strand.
CCCGGCCCGGTCAGACTGCCAGCGCGGCTGGTACTGGCCTGCTTCAACCAGCATCTGGAGTTCAACGAGTGCGCCAGCGCCATGAGCAGCCTGCTGGCAGAGCAGGGGATCCAGCTCGAGGTGCGTACCCTGGACTACGGGCGCTGGGTGAGCGGGGAGGATGAAGATGTGGATCTCTGGTTCGGCACCCTCAACCTGGAGCATGAGCACGCCTTCGCCCCTTACGCCTGGCTTCAGGGCACCCCCTTGCTGCGCCGGGTGTGGGGCGGCCAGCAGGCCCTGTGGCAGGGATTGACGCAGTGGCGCGCCCATGGTGAAGAGCCCGGCCCCCGTGCCCTGCTGGCCGAGGTGCAGCGCCAGAGCTGGTTCGTGCCGCTGTTTCACCACTGGCTGGAGCTGGAGAGCCGGGTCGGCGTGCACGGCGTGCGCATGACGGCCCTTGGCTGGTTCGATTTTCGCAGCGCCTGGTTAAAGCCCGAGCAGGTGGCGCAGGAGCCGGAAACCGGTGGTGGCTCTCACCCCCAGGCAGGGACGCTTGAGTCGGACGGGTTGGCGCGCTAGCCTGTGCGCGGTCCTACGACAAGGAGTCGACACCCATGCTGGAAATGCAGATCCAACCCCGTTTTCAAGAGACGGACGCCCTCGGCCACATCAACAACACGGTGCCGGCGGTCTGGTTTGAATCGGCCCGTGATCCCCTGTTTCGCCTCTTCTCGCCCGAGCTGGATGTGCATGACTGGCATCTGATCATCGCGGGCTACACGGTGCAATTCAAACGGGAGCTGTTCTATGGCCAGATGGTGTCGATCAAGACCGGCGTGCGGCGTATCGGTACCAGCTCCTTCACGCTCTGGCAGGAAGCCTGGCAGGGCGGCGAGCTGGCGGTGACCGCCGAGACGACCCTGATCCATTTTGACTACCGGACCCGGCAGTCCATCCCTTTGAGCGAGGCTCACCGGGAGGGACTGAGGGTCTGGCTGGTAGAGAGTTAATCCGGCCTTCGGGCCCACCACAGGACACTTATGCGCACAACCGCGATCGCCCTGAGCCTCGGCTTGGGACTGGGACTCTGCTCCCTGCCTTCATTTGCCGCCTCCCTGGCCGAGCAGTTCACCCTGATGGAGAAGGGGGCCGACAGCGCCCTCGATACCCGCTTGTTCAGCCACGATGGCGTTGACATCAAGGCCTGGGTCGACGGCACGCCTGTCATCATCGCCGTGCCCATCCTGAACGAGCAGGGCAAACAGGAAGGGGAGAGCCGTTACTACTTCAAGGGCGGCAAGCTGTTCGGGGTGAAGGAGCCCGCCGCCCAGTTCGCCTTCGATGACAGTGGCAAGCTGACCCAATGGCTGGACGACAAGGGGCAGCCTGCGGAGTTTGTCAGCAAGATGAGCATGCAGCAGCGGGAAGCCTGGCTGACCAGACGGGCGGCCGAGCTGGGCGGGTTGTTTGCACCGAGCACCGCCGAGGAGAAGGCTGACAAGGGGGGCGTCAAGCTCAAGGGGGCCGAGCTCGCCCAGTGGCTCTGCAATGGCAAGCTGATGGCGCTCGCCGGAGGTGACAAGGTGACCTTCGAGCCGGCCAAACTCAAGAGGAGTGCAGAGGGCATCAAGGGAGAGGTCTCCCTGCGCCAGGAGAAGGGGTGGCAGGATCTCTGCCTCACCTGCGAGGTGCAGGGCAACCGGGTGACTCGTCTCACCTGGCAGCCGCTGCCGGGTGCCAACAAGCCGCAGTAAGGGCGGCAGCGTCAAAGAATGGGGGCCCACTTGCGGGCCCCTTTTTCATGCCGGTTACTGCTCGCCCAGGGTGAGCCGGGTGAGGGCCTCCACCCGTCGCCACTGACCGGGCTCGAACCAGCGTGCCAGGATCTCCGGCTGCTGGCTGGCACGGGCCTCGGCAGGCAGGGGCCTGATCTCGGCCAGATAGCCGGCCAGCTGCTGCTCGAACCCCTGCTGGCTCTCTGCCAGCTGGTGCAATCGATCTGCCGCCTCCGGTCCCAACTGTTCGCGCAGTGCGGCGTCACGCCCGGCTGCGGGGAGTTGTTCCAGAGCCTGCAGATCGCCCAGCAGGCGGCTGTTGGCCTCCGCCTCCCGAAACCACTGGGGCTGCTCCGCCAGCCAGAGCTCCAGCTCGCTCGCCAGCAGCGGCTTATCGGCATCGTTGGCCTCCGCCAGCGCCTTGCGGCGCAGGGTCCACTGCTCCATCAGCCTGTCCTCGGCAAACAGCTGCTCCTGCTCGGCCGGGGTGAAGCGCTGCCTGCGCAACTGCTCGCGCTCGTCGAACAGCTTTTGCAAGCTGGCCAGGCCCGGATCCGACGGCACCGTCAGGCTGCCCTCAGCCGCGAGAAAGGCTTCATGGCGGGCCTGCAGCGAGGACTTATCCGACGGCGGTGAGGCCTGCCTGACCAGAGGGGAAGCGGGCCCGGCATGTTGCGGCGAAGGGGCGGTTGCGTCAGCGGAGGGCCAATATTGCCAGCCCCCCAGCAGCAGGGCCGCCGCCAGCGGAGCAGCCATCAGCCATGCCCTGTTCATAGTCCCAGCCTCTGCAGGCGGTTGGCGTGCTGGCGATAGAGGTTGACCGGGTCGGTCTCGAACAGGTGGCGAATGCCGAACGACTGGTTCACCTCGTCCAGATGGTTCATGCGGTAGTGGGTGCCGATCACCTTGCCGAGGTGGCTGCTGCACACCCCGACCAGGCCGTCACTGGGCTCCTTGAAGAAGCTGCCGGTCAGCGCCAGCGCCGGATCCACCGGATCCAGGATGTTGGTCATGGTGCCGCGTCCGCTCCAGGAAAAGTAGTAGACCCCGTTGGCGGCCTGCATGGGCCCTTCGCCGCAATGCTGGCTCGGCAGCCCTTCCGGATAGCGCTGGTTGAAGCGTTGGGCGCCGGTGCTGGTGAGGGCGTCGAGGGCGGCGAGGGGATCCTGCGGCAGCTGGCTTCCCCCGGAGAGCAGCGAGATGACCCCGGACAGGGCCGAGGCGGCGGCCACCGCCAGACCTTCGGCC
>NZ_CAWMFQ010000100.1:0-5310 GCF_963866995.1 Aeromonas sp. ZOR0002
CGGGCGGGCAGGGGCCGCCATAACCCTGGGTACCGTAGTCGGTGCCAAGCTCCAGCCCCTGTTTGATCTTGCCGGAGGCATTGCTCGGCAGCTCGCTCTGGCTGGCCGGCAGGTTCACCACCAGCCAGTGCCACCAGCCGCTGCCGGTGGGGGCGTCCGGGTCATAGGCGGTGATGGCGACGCTCTGGGTGCCGGCGGGCAGGCTCTGCCAGCTCAACTGGGGGGAGCGGTTCTCGCCGCTGCAACCAAAGCCGTTGAAGCTGAAGACCTTGTCCATGGGTTCACCCTCGCGGATGTCGGTACTCTTGAGGGTCATGGCACCGGCGGGCAGGGCCGCGAGGCAGAACAGGGGCAGCAGCGGGATAATGGGGGATCTCATGATGGGCACTCCTTTGTGTGAATATGGCATTCACTCTAAGGGGGCTGGCTCAAAACAGAGTGCCCGTATGGCTCAAATTATGCCATGGAGACGGCTTTTGTGAGCTGTTCGGGGCTTTTGAGGGGCATAAAAAAAACCGGCATCCTGGGATGCCGGTTTTTGGGAGAGGCGAGGGGCCTTAGCGCAGGATCATCTCGTCACGGCCCGGGCCGACGGAGACCATGGGCACCGGCACGCCCAGCAGGGCTTCGATGCGCAGCACATAGTCCTGGGCAGCCTTGGGCAGCTCGGCGAAGGTGCGGCAGGCGCTGATGTCTTCGCTCCAGCTCTCCATCTTCTCGTAGACGGGGGTGAGGGCGGCGGTCTGCGGCCAGATCGGGTTCTCGGTGTGGGCACCTTCGTAGGCCACGCAGATCTTCAGATCCGGCAGACCGGTCAGGCAGTCCAGCTTGGTCAGGGCCACTTCGGTGGCAGCCTGCAGCTCGACGCCGTTCTTGGTGGCGACGGCATCGAAGTAACCCACGTCACGGGGACGGCCGGTGGTGGCGCCGAACTCGTTGGTGATCTTGCGGAACTCGTCCTGGTTCTCCATGGCGGTCAGCAGGGTGCCGGTACCGACGGAGGAGCTGAAGGCCTTGGCCACGGCGATGACGCGCTCCGGGCGCAGACCCGGCAGACCGCCACCGATGCCGGCGTAGGCGCCGGAAACGTGGGAGGAGGTGACCCAGGGGTATTCGCCGTAGATGAGATCACGACCGGCGCCCAGCTGGGCTTCGAACAGCAGGGTCTTGCCTTCGGCTTGCAGTGCCTTGAGGGGCATGCTGACGTTGCAGACGGCGTCCAGCCAGGGAGCAGACACTTCCAGCAGCCAGTCGGCCATCTCCTGGGCGGTCTGGGTGAATTCGAAGTCCGGATAGAGAGCCTTCATCTGCGGCAGTTTCCAGTCCAGCATGAACTGGATGCGCTCCACCAGCACGTCCGGCTGTTTCAGCCAGCCCACCAGGATCGCCTTTTTCATGACCCGATCACCGTAAGCCGGGGCGATGCCCTGACGGGTGGAGCCGTATGCGCCGTCACCCAGGCGTTGCTCTTCCAGGGTGTCTTCCAGCGCGTGCAGCGGCAGGCAGAGGGTGGCACGGTCAGAGATGGCGAGCTTGGGAATGACGCCGGAGGCCTTGACCTCTTCCAGCTCGACGGTGAGCTTCTCGGGGCTGATCACCATGCCGGGGCCCAGCACGACCAGGCAATCCGGGTTGAAGACGCCGCTCGGCACCTGGTGCAGCTTGAAGGTGCCCAGATCGTTGACCACGGTGTGGCCGGCGTTGTTGCCGCCCTGGAAACGAATACTGGCGCCAGCCTGGCCTGCCAGATAATCGACGATGCGGCCTTTGCCTTCATCACCCCAGTTAGCACCTACGACTACGATAGACGACATGACTCTTTCTCCTAAGACGTTAGGCGTCCATCCTAGGAGCCCCGTGAGGATTAGAAAAATTAATTATCTTTATAATTCCGATAAGGAAGCCATATAATTCCGGTGCAATTATCGACACCGCGCTCCCTTGCGTGGTGCCCGTGCCCTGGCGGCGCTGGCCTTGCCATCGACCCGGGAGAAGAGGAACCCCATGCTGGACATTCACTGGCTGCACACCTTCGTCACCCTGGCCCGGTTGCAGCACTTCGGCCAGACGGCCACCGAACTGCACATGACGCAACCCAATGTGAGCCTGCACCTCAAGAACCTGGAGCAGGCGACCCGGGTCAAGCTGGTGGAGCGCAGCCCGTTCCGCCTGACCCAGGCGGGGGAGCGGCTGCTGCAAAGCGCCGAGCGCGCCATCAACGAGTTGCAGCTCTGCCAGTCCGATCTCAATGCCCTGAGCCAGTTGAGCCAGGGGACGCTCGCCATCGCCGCCAGCGACATCATCTCGCGCCTGCTGCTCATCCAGCCGTTCCAGCGCTTCAAGCAGGCCTTCCCCGGCATCGACCTCACCCTGTTCAACACCACCTCGGATCAGGCGGCGGATCTGGTGCGGGCGGGCAAGGCGGATCTGGGCTTCGTGATGGCACAAAAGCGCAGCGAGCCGCTCTTCTACACCGAGTTGCAGCAGGTGACCTGGTGTGCCCTGGGGCACGGCCTGGCCCGCTGGCAGGCGCGGGCCAGCTCGGGGGAGAGCGATCCTCTGGACGAGCCGACCCTGATCCTGCTGGGGCACGACACCCGGACCCGGGCATTGATCGACCCCTCCCTGCCCCTGCTCGGCCTGCCGAGCTGCCGCATCATGGAGGTGGGGAGCGTGGATGCCCAGCTCGACTGGGCCGAGGCGGGCTTTGGCGTCGCCATCGTGCCGGATTTCTCCCTTCACCCCAGGCTCAAGCTGACCGCCCCGGTGACCCGGCTCACCGATTTTCCCGGTACCAGCCTGGGGTACGTGGTGCGCCAGAACCAGGTGCTGTCGCGGGCCATCAAGCAGCTGCTGCACTGGGTGGAGGAGGAGATCCAGAATCCGGCGCTGCTGCTGGCGCCGTGACAGGCCAGGCGCCCGTTCCCCATAACAAAGAGGCCACCCCTGGGGTGGCCTCTTTGTTGGTGTTCATTGCCCGGCGGGGGCTGTGGTCTCCACCGCATGGCTGGGTGGGCTGGCCGGCATGGCCTCCGGTGATGGCGCCTCCAGCGGCGTTGCCGCCGAGGCGGGTGCCTCAGGCGGGCTCAGGGGATGGCCTGGCGCCAGGGTTGCGCTGCCCGGTGTGGGCGGCTCGGGCAGGGCCGGGGCCTGGTTGGTGGAGGCCGCCTCCGAACTGGTTGAGAGGGTCGCCGCGGCCGGCTGCTCCGGCAAGGTGTCGGACCCCTCCAGTGGCGCGGTGCCTTCCAGGGGGTCTGTCCCATCGGTCGGTGTGGCCGCGCTGCTCGCCGGGGGCAAGGTTGGCAGGGCGCCCGAGGTGGCCACGGCACCGGATGCCGTGAGGGTGTCCGCCGGGAGGGTGGGCACGGCATCCAGCATGCCGGGATGGAGCAGGGCGATGCTGCCCGCCTGCATGCCTTCCCAGGTGAGGGTGGTCAGTGCCGGATGCAGCCGGGTGAACTGCTTGAGCCGCTCGTTCAGCACGTCCCGCAGGGTACGCACCTCGCTTTCGGGCAGGCTGGCCAGCGCCACCAGTTCGGCGGTGACGGCGAAGGTATTGACGCCGCTTGTCTGCCCCGGATAGAGGTTGGCGCCGATGCGGCTGCGATCATAGTAGGGGTGCTGCTTGAGCAGCTTGTCCACCTGTTCCCCCTCGATGGGAATGAGGCGGGCCTGACAGCGGCCGGTGAGATCGCCGATGGCCTGATTGGGGTGACCGGCGACCACGAAGGCAGCATCCAGGGTGCCGTCACAGAGCCCCTCCAGCCGGTTGCCCGGGGAGATCACGGGCGGGCGGCTGAAGTCGGCGATCCGCCACCCCATGGCATCGAGCAGGGCCCGGCTGGTGACCCTGTCCCCGGAGTTGGGGGCGCCGACATCGACCCGCTTGCCCTTGATGTCGGCCAGGGTGGTGATGTTGCTGGTGGCGCTGGCAATCAGGGTCAGGGACTCCTTGTGGAGCCGCAAGAGGCTGCGCAGCTGATCGTCCGGGGCTTGGCCCGCGAAGGGGCCGCTGCCGTGCACCGCATGGTAGAGCACATCCGACTGCATCAGGGCGAGCTGTACCTCTCCCTTGGCGAGCGCCGCCAGATTGGCGATGGAGCCCGAGGTACTCTGCACCGTGCAGTGCAGGCCGTGGCGGGCACTCTCCTCGTTGAGCAGGCGGCAGATAGCGCCTCCTGTCGGGTAGTAGACGCCGTTGAGGGCTCCCGTGCCAATGGTGACATAGGCGGGGGAGGCGAAGAGGGAGGGCGCCAGCACGGCCGCGAGCCAGGGCAGGGCGGTACGTGACAGACGCAACAGGGCAGAGAAGGCGAATGGGCGCATAGTGGACCGAAACCGTGGCTGAACATAAGGAGGAGGCGGGCTCATCCGGTGATGAGCCTCATCTTATCCGCATCAGACGGGAAGCTGAACGGATTTTACCGCTTTTGCGCGCATCGGGCGGCCTGGGGCCGCCGCCCGGGACGGTTCGCTAGCGGGTCTGGAGAATGGCTTTCTCCATGCGGGCCAGGGCCTCGGTGAGACGGGCCCGGGTGCAGCCAAAGTTGAGCCGCACGAACTGGCCGTTGCCGAACTGGGCACCGGGGGAGAGACCCACGCCCGCCTGTTCGAAGAAGGCGACGGGATCGTCCAGGCCCAGGGCGCTCATGTCGATCCAGGCGAGGTAGGTTGCCTGGTTGCGGGCCAGCTTGACGCCGGGCCAGCGGGCCACGGCCTGCTCGATCAGGGCCAGGTTGCCGGTCAGGTAGTCGAGCTGTTCATTCAGCCACTGCTCGCCCCCCTCATAGGCCGCCTCGGCCGCCACGAACCCCAGCAGATTGACGTCGGCGCTGATGCCGCGCATTGCCTGTTGCAGCTTGAGCCGCAGGCGGGCATTGGGGATCACGGCGAAGGAGCAGCACAGGCCCGCGATGTTGAAGGTCTTGCTCGGCGCCATCATGACGGCGGAGCGCTCGGCCGCCTCCGGGCTCAGGGCACCATAGGGGATGTGGCGGGCATCTTTGTCCAGCAGCAGATCGCAGTGGATTTCGTCGGAGCAGATCACCAGGTTGTGGCGCTCGGCGATGGCGTCGATGGCCAGCAGCTCTTCCCGGGTGAAGACGGTGCCACCCGGGTTGTGGGGGTTGCACAGCAGCAGCAGATCCGCCGAGGGGGCCTGACGCTCAAGCTCTTCGAGATCCAGCACCCAGCGGCCTTCTTCCTCCACCACGGGGACGGTGAGCAGGGGGCGGTCATTGAAGCCCGGCGCCTGCAGGAAGGGGTAGTAGACCGGCTTGGGGGGGATGATGCCGCGCCCGTGTTACTGTG
>NZ_CAWMFQ010000101.1:0-215 GCF_963866995.1 Aeromonas sp. ZOR0002
ATCGCAGTTCAACAGGTTCCAGATAGCCACTGTAAGACAAACTAAACTACCCAAGCGAGCCTTAAAATGATGTAACCATCGGAATCACATTGTTTTTTGAACTTGATCAGCAAATTGTGAAATTTGGGGGTATCTGGGAAATCTGGGACACCAACAAAATCTGGGACACCCACCTTTTTGACAGCGGCGTAGCCCTGTACTTGGCTTGAGGTGTC
>NZ_CAWMFQ010000102.1:0-274 GCF_963866995.1 Aeromonas sp. ZOR0002
TCCATCATCCTGCCCTGATGTGGCCGCTGGGTGTTGTAGTGCTCCAGGTAGCTGTTCAGGTCTGTCTGCATCTGCTCTACCGACTCATACCAGGTCGTCCTCCCCTTGATACGGAAGTGTTCATCCAGCAGGGTGCGATGTAGCCGCTCGATAAAGCCGTTGCTCTGCGGTCTGCGTACCTTGGTGGTCCGGTGCTCAATCCCCTCCAGTTGCAGGAACAGCTCGTAGGGATGATGGTCAGGGCGCCCGCAGAACTCGCGCCCGTTGTCCGACA
>NZ_CAWMFQ010000103.1:0-8496 GCF_963866995.1 Aeromonas sp. ZOR0002
CCTACCAGCCGATGGAAGGCGCCGCCAACTACCGCACCGCGGTGCAGCACCTGCTGTTTGGCGCCGACCACGAAGCGGTCAAGGCGGGTCGCATCGCCACCATCCAGACCATCGGCGGCTCAGGCGCCCTGAAGATCGGCGCCGATCTGCTCAAGCGCTACTTCCCGACCTCCGAGGTGTGGGTCAGCAATCCCACCTGGGACAACCACAAGGCGATGTTCGAGGGGGCCGGCATCAAGGTGCACGACTACCCCTATTACGATGCGGCCACCGGCGGCGTGCAGTTCGACGCCATGATCGACTGCCTGAGCAGCCTGCCTGCGAAAAGCATCGTGCTGCTGCACCCCTGCTGCCACAACCCGACCGGGGTGGATCTCTCCCGTGCCCAGTGGAACCAGGTGATCGCCCTAGTGGTCGAGAAGAACCTGATCCCCTTCATGGACATCGCCTATCAGGGCTTCGGTGACGGGCTGGAAGAGGATGCCTATGCCATCCGCGCCATGGTGGCCGCCGGTGTCAGCTTCTTCGTCAGCAACTCCTTCTCCAAGAACCTCTCCTTCTACGGCGAGCGTTGCGGCGGCCTGTCGGTCATCTGCCAGGATGCCGAAGAGGCGAGCCGGGTGCTGGGGCAGATGAAGGCCACCGTGCGCCGCAACTACTCCAGCCCCCCCACCCACGGCGGCCAGATCACCGCGGCGGTAATGAGCCAGCCCGAACTGCACGCCATGTGGGTCGGTGAGGTGACCGAGATGCGCACCCGCATCAAGGCCATGCGCCAGAAGCTGTTCGAGGTGCTGAGTGCCAAGGTGCCGGGCCGCGATTTTGGCTACTTCATCAACCAGCGCGGCATGTTCAGCTACACCGGCTTCACGCCGGAGCAGGTGGACCGCCTTCGGGAAGAGTTCGCCGTCTACCTGGTGCGCTCCGGTCGCATGTGCGTGGCGGGCCTCAACAGCCGCAACGTCGACTATGTGGCCGACGCCATGGCCGCCGTGCTCAAGGGCTAAGCCCGCAAGCCCCGCTCAGGCGGGGCTTTTCGTTTGTCCCCTTGCCCGTGGAACCGTGATGGATCTCATTGCCCTCTCCCGCCTCGGCGGTCGCCACCTGGTGACCCTGCATCTGCTGCTCGACACCCGCAGTGTCACCCGCAGCGCCGAGCGCCTCTGCACCACCCCCTCCACCGTCAGCAAGACCCTCAACCAGTTGCGCGAACTGCTGGGGGATCAACTGCTCTACCGCCAGGGCAACCAGTTGCTGCTGACCCCGTTTGCCGAGCGCCTCGGCCCGACGCTGCGCCGCCTGCTGGGGGAGCTCAACGGCCTCACCAGCCAGGAAGGATTTGCCCCTGCCAACTGGCAGGGGGAGCTGAACCTGGCGATGCGGGAGAGCAGCATGATCTGGCCCATGGGAGCCGTACTGGGTCAGTTGATGCAGGAGGTGCCGGGGCTGATGCCCGTCGTGCGTAACAAGGACGAGCAGGGACTGGCTGCTCTGGCGGCGGGCAAACTCGACTTCGTGATCCTGCCCCACGATCAGAGCCAGCCCGGGGTCAATCAGCCCGGCCTCGTCTGGGAAACCTTGCGGGAGGACGAGCTGGTCTGCCTGATGCGCGCGGATCATCCGGCGTTGACGCGGCCCTGGGATCTCGATGCCTACCTGAGCTGGCGCCACATCGCCATTCGCGATCAGGAGCTGGCCGATCCCTTCTTCGAGCAGAGTCTGGCCCAGCGCCAGGTACGGCGCAGACTGGGGGCCACCCTGCCGGATTTTGGCAGCGCCGCCGCCCTGCTGCGCCAGAGCGATCTCATTCTCACGGCCGTGAAGGGCTGGGCTACCCGGGCTTGTACCCAGGGGCTGGTGAGCCGCCCTGTCCCCTTCGATTACGGCGCCGTGACCCACAGCCTGGTGTGGTATGGCCCCCTGGGGGAAGATCCCGCCCTGCGCTGGTTCCGTCAGCGCATCCTGCAACTGGCCCGGGAGCTGGACGCCCCAAAATGATGCCTGGCCGCAGGAATCAGGGCTTCTTGGTATAGATGGGGCCTGGGAAAGAGGTGACGTTGTTACCCAGCTCGGTGATGCGGGCGGCCCCCTGCTTGCGCACCTGATCGACCCGCAGCACGTGGTGCATGGGAATAAGGGTGCGGGTGACGTCGGCAAATTCGCTCTTCAGCTTCTCGTGGCTGGGGTCGACGATGAGCGCCGTGTGGTTGTCCCACACGAAGTGGGCGATCTCGATGAAGCCGAACAGCTGGCCCTGATTCACCTCTCTTACATAGACTTCGTAACGCTCGCTGTGACAAATGAACTGCACTCGATAAAGGGCGTTGGATTCACTCATGGGTATCTGTTGGTGATGGACGGTTTGCCCATTCTAGCCGTCCCCTCGGACAGCCCCTATAGACAGAGTTCACAGTTGCGTCATATCGGGTCACAGCATCCCTACGTGCCGCAGAGCTCAGATCGCAGGCAGCATCACCGACCCAAACCCCTTGGCCTTCAATGCGTTGGCAAGCACTGTCAGATCAGCCGACCCGGCTTCTGGCCATGACAGCGCCTCCCCTCGCACCCCGTGGTGGCGAAAGCCGTTGAGGCGGATGGGCACGGGCCCCAGCGACAGCAAAAAGGTCGTCAACGCCTCCTGCAGCGCGCCAGTGGCATCGAGAAAATCGCTCCGCCCCGGCACCAGCAACAGCCGCACCTCCGCCAGCTTGCCCGCCTGCGCCCGCCTGCGCCAGCAGTTGCAGCGACGCCAGCACCCGCTCGCGGCCCCGCCCGGTCAGGGCCAGATGCACGGGCTCGTGCCACCCCTTGAGGTCTATCATGGCGCCGTCCAGCACCGGCAACAGCCACTGCCAACCCGTTTCACCCAGGGATCCGTTGCTGTCGAGCAGGCAGGTGAGACGGGCCAGGTCCGGCGCAGCCTTGATGGCCGTGAACAGGGCGATCACGAAGGGCAACTGGGTGGTCGCCTCCCCGCCGGAGACGGTGACGCCGGTGAGCAGCGGGCCATAGCGGCGCAGCAGGGCCAGCACCTCGGCCACCGACATCTGGCGCGTCTTGGGGCTGGCGTGGCGAGGGCAGACATCAAGGCAACGGTCGCAGTGGGTACAGAGCTCGGCTTGCCAGCTCACCCGCCCCTCCTGCATCGCCAGGGCTCCGCCCGGGCAACCGGGCACGCAGTCACCGCAGTGATCGCACAACCCCATGGTGTGGGGGTTATGGCAGCCGGGGCAGCGGAAGTTGCAGCCCTGCAAAAACAGCACCAGCCGGTTGCCGGGGCCGTCCACGCAGGAGAAGGGCAGCCAGCTGCTCACCGTCGCCCTGAGCTCGGCCCCCTTCTGCCTGCCGTTCTCAGTGCTCATTCAAGAGGGTCTCGATAGCCACCACCCGCGGTGCCCGCTGGCGAATAGCGGTCACGTCACTCGCCTCGGCACCAAGACAGGTGGTCTGCAACCGCGAGCCCTCCTCTGCGAAGCGGGCCACGTCGCTCTTGCGGATCATGTAGCCGGTCACCCGAACCAGATCGCTGTCGGCCACGTTGGCGGTGAACTCGCGCATGCCGATGGCGAGCGCCCCCTTGCAGAGCTGCAGCAGCGCCTGCGGATTCTGGCGGATGGTGGGCTCCAGAGTCAGGATCTCGCTGATCCCCGAGTGGTAGTAGCCGTGGTGCGGCGCCAGCGCCAGCACATGGCTGGCCGGATCCGGCTCCTGCCCATAGGGAATGCGTACCCCCGGGGTCACCGCCACATCGATGCTGAGGCCGCCCTGTGAGTGCAGCAGAGCGTGCCCACCCCAGGCATGGGCCTGCGGCGTCGCAGTAACATATTCCGAAAGCTGGGCCGAGATGCGATAGCCAAGCTGGTTCGCCTCTTCGTCGTGACCGTAGCGGCCCGGCAGATTCTCTTTATCCATCAGGATGTTGACCGCTTCCGCCATGCCGTAGATGCCGAACATGGGGACGAAGCGCTCCTCATCCAGCAGCCCCTCCTTGATCAGGAAGCTATCGAAGAAACCGGACTCCTCGTGCAGGAAGGCGGCGCGCACCGCGATCAGCTGGGACGTGAGGCGGCAGTAGTGGGGCAGCAGACAACCGAGGAAATCATCGATCCCCTGTGCCTGCTCGGCGACCCGCTTGAGGGAGATGCGCACCAGGGTGTTGGCACCACCGGCCTGCGGCAGGGAGTTGTAGCAGCTGACGATGCCAAAACCACGCTGGTCGAAGGTATCGCGATGGATCGGGTAGTTGGCGATGTGCGGCTTGCTGCACTCGGCGATATTCTTCACCGCCAGCAGCAGCAGATCGTCGGGAGTCTGCTCCGGATCGTGGAAGAAGGTGAGGTTGGGGGCCACCTGCTTGAGCTCGTTGTCGATGCGCAGGATCAGGCGGCAGATCCGGTTGTCATCGGGGCCGATGTTGACGTGCATGAAGGCATCCGGCAGCACCCGATCCAGATAGATCCAAAACCCTTTCAGCTTGCGGTAGAGAGTCTCGTCATCCAGCTCGCCGACAAAGGGGAGCAGCAGCTGATCGAGCCGTCCCAGCCAGACCGGCATGCCGGTGACGGAGGGCACGTGGTGATAGAGGATGCGCAGGGCATCGAGGGCCTCGTCGAAGTCCCGCGGCGGAGCCAGCTCAAGCCAGGCCGAGCCCTGGCGCAAAAACCGCGCGTAATCCGGCAGCACATAGCGCGGCTTGTAGGGGGCGTGTCCCTCGAACATGTCGCACAGTACCCCTTGCGTCATCGCCTCGGCGACGTCGGCGGGCAACTCGGGATAGGGCAGCGCGTTTTCGGCGGCGAGCGCCAGGGCGTGGCTCTTCTGGGCCGGTGAGAGCAGGGGGTCGCGCACGATGCGCTGGCAGGTTTCGGTGAAGGACATGGCTCGCTCCTCGGCGGGTGGAACCAAAATCCTCACACTTGAGAGGCCTTTTTTGAAGTGACATTCCCAACAGGGCGGATATCCCATCAAGACATCCGCCATGCCGGATCACGGCACGCCCTTCACCAGGGCCAGAACAGGGCCACGCCCCCCAGCCAGCGCAGCAGGAAGAAGCCCCCCATGCCGACGACCACCACCACCAGGGTAGGCAGGCGCAGCAGGGTCAGCACCGTCACCAGCAGGGTGGCGGCCAGGTAGTCCGGATCCCAGTCCAGCCCGTGGCCGGGCTCATAGCTGAAGACGATGGGCAGCCAGATGGCGGTCAGCACCGACTGGGCCGAGAAGCTGAGGAAAGCCCCCATCTCGGCCCCCGGCTGATAGCGGGTCAACCGCGAGAAGAAGGCAAAACGGTTGAAGAAAGTGATCAGGGCCAGCAGCCCTATCATCAGCCAGCCCATGATCACCTCCTCATCCGGTGCAATACATAGCCCACCACCATGCCGGCCAGGGCCGAGACGATGATGTGGATCTCCGCCAGCAGCGGCTTGGTGACGAGCGCCGTCCCGCCGCTCACCAGAGTGGCCGCCACCATGGGCAGGTTCTTCATGGCGGGGAGCGTCATGGCGATAAAGGTGGCGGCGATGGCAAAGTCGAGCCCCATCTTGTCCAGCCCCTCGATGTACTGGCCGGCGGCGATGCCGAGCAGGGTCGCCAGGTTCCAGAACAGATAGAAGACAAAGCCCGCGATGAGCGCATAGGCGGGATTGAAGGCGCCGCTGCGCTCCCTCTCTTTCAGCGCCACCGCAAACATCTCGTCGGTCAGGAAGAAGGCGAGGCTGGCCCGCCAGCGCAGGGAGAGCGGCAGCACGTCTCGGCGGAAGGTGAAGCCATAGAGCAGATGCTGGGAGGTGATCACCATGGTGGAGCCCATGATGGGCAGCAGCGGCGTCCCCGCCCCGAACAGGGTGGTGGCCGAGAGCTGGGCCGCCCCCGCATAGACCAGCAGCGACATCAGCTGGGCCTGGAGCGGGCTCATACCCGCCTGAAGCGCCAGGGCGCCGCACAGTATCCCCCAGGGGATGACGGAAATGGAGAGCGGGAGCATATCCAGAGTGGCGCGCCACCAGAGTGCCCCCGTGCGCTCGGGCGCAGGGAGGCGGGTTTCCGACATCATGGGATCATCCTTGTCACAGCCAATGCGAACCGGGAAAACTAGCACGGCGCAGGAGGCAGTGTCACGCCATGGTCTGCAACAAATGCAACGCCCGCATGAGAGCGGGCGTTGGCAGGCGGGATCAGGGCTCGATGATGATGGGGGTGCCTGGCTCGATGGCGTTCCAGATCTCGTCCATCTCGTGGTTCAGCACCGCAATGCAGCCATTGGTCCAGTTGGACGGCTGCACCCTGCGATCCCCCAGGCTGTTGCGCTGGCCGTGGATCATGATCATGCCGCCCGGGTTCACACCCAGCTCGTTGGCGCGCTTGATGTCGTCCAGATTCGGGTAGTTGATGTGAATGGCCTTGTAGAAACCGGAGTTGCTCTTCTTGTAGTCCAGGGTATAGCGACCTTCCGGGGTACGCTGATCCCCCTCACGCTGCTTGTGTCCTTTGGGAGCCGGGCCCAGGGCAATCCAGTAGCGCTTCACTTCCTTGCCATCCTTCATCAGGGTCAGGCTGTAACTCGACTTCTTCACCACCACCATATCGGCGGACAGAGTGGCAAAACTCAACGCGGGCCACAGCCCCAGCAAACACAGCAATACGGCTCTCACTATCCATCCCTCTGCGAGCCTTCTGGGCTCTCTTGTTAGCAAATCATCTGAATGTCGCCACTCTCTGGTGGCGAGCGAGCGCCATGATATGGGATCGCCGTGAATACTCAATATATCGGGAGAAACATATCTGTGGCCAGCAGGGGGAAATGGCCGTCAACCCGCCATGCAGACGCCCTGCCAAGGGCTGGGCGTCGTCTCTTGCCTGCAACCGGGCACCTCAGCGCAGGTCATCGAGGCCTGGAAGATGGCGCAGGAAGAAAAACCAGCGGGCTGCGCCGCCAGGGACACTTGAGCCTGTCCACCAGCCCATCCCCGGCTGGCACCATGGGGTCAGGCCATCTCAACGCACAAGAAAAGAGCCCCTGATGGGGCTCTTTTGACGGTGCAACACCGGGCTCAGGCCTGGGTCACTGGTTCGGCGGTCTCAAGGCGCCGGATCCAGGCCTCGAACTCTGCCAGCATGCGCGCCTCGGACTCGCTGTTGTCGGCGATGAGCTCGGCCCCGTGCACCACCCGGATATGGGCGTCGAGGGGCGTCCCCTCCCCTGCCGGTGGGCGCTGCCGCGCCGCCGCCATGCACGTCTGTGCCTGTTGCCACGCCTCGGCGGCACTCCGGTTGCACGCCTCTGCCAGCGGCACCGCGCTGAAACCCTCGCCGGTGAGGCTCTGCAGCGTCTCGTCATGGGTCATGCCGTTGCCCGGTCCCCAGTAGTGGGCGGCCAGATCCGGTCCGATGCGCGGGTTGTCGGTGAGGTAGCCGTCGCGTTTCAGGAAGTAGGCGCGGGTCTGCTCCACCGCCATCAGCGCCAGCAGATAGCCGTGATAGGCGCAGGCCGACTCCTGGTTCAGAAGGTGCGGGATGGCCAGCAGCGGGCGCGGGCTCTCCACCCCCAGGATCTTGCGCTCCCAGCGGCGGGCCAGTGCCAGCACGGCGGCCGGGGTACGCTCGCTCTCTGCCATGGCGTAGAGATCCCGCTCGAAGTAGGCCACCAGCGCGATCTGGCGCTCGTTGAAGGCGCGAAATGGCTGGCGCGCTTCAATCATTGCCTGGATAAGCGCATCGGGGATGGGTTCTCCCGCCGCGTTTCTAGCATAGCGCTTGAGCCAGTCCGCATCGTCCAGCAGGCTGTCGCAGAACATGGACTGGGTCTCGGCATAGGCCATGGAGGTGGGCGGAAACTCCTGGGAGAAGCAGGGGGCGTTGCCGGTGACGTTGGCAAAGTGCGCCGCGTGGCCGCCCTCGTGGAACAGGGTGTTGAGCCCGCTCCAGCCGCTGCCCACCTGGGCCGGATTGGCCAGGCTGGTGAAGTTGACCACCGCTGGCACCCACTCCCCTTCCTGCCAGAAGCTCGGCACCGGGCCGTGACAGAAGCCGTTCTCGTATTTTCCCTCCCGGGTCAGCAGATCCAGGGTGAGGGTGGCACCACGATACTGGATGCCGAGGCGGCGGAAGCTCTCGACCCAATCCTTCAGCGCCCGGGAGAAGGGCACGTAAGGGTCGAGCTGGCGGGTCACGTCACCACTCACGCTGTAGCGCAGGTTGTGGGGCAGCAGGGCTGCTTCCCCCTTGGCCGCTTTCAGCTCCGCCAGACTCTGGTGCAAGCGGGCATCGGTACGGGCGATGAAGTCGTCAAGAATGGCAAACAGCTGCGCCGGGCTCATCTGCTCGTTCTTGTGCACCTTGTAATCGAAGTAGTCGCGATAGCCCATGGCACGGGCGAAGCGGTTGCGCAGCGCGACGATGTCAAGATAGCCGTTGTCGACCACCCACTGCTCCAGGGTGTGGAACATGGCGAGCGCGCTCTGGCGCACCGCCTCGTCGCTGCTGGCGGCCAGCGCCGTG
>NZ_CAWMFQ010000103.1:8569-10362 GCF_963866995.1 Aeromonas sp. ZOR0002
CCCTTGCGACGGGCGAAGAGATCCGCCTCGGCGGCCACCAGCTCGTCCATCAGGGCGGAGGCACCGGGATCTTCGATGACGTTGCACTCGAAGAAGGCGATCCAGCCCCCCAGGCCGCGCCTGAGATCCGCCTCTTCGGCCTGGGCATGCATCTCCCGCAGCACCGGCAGGCGGGCAGGATCGGCACAGAACGCCTTGTAGGCCTGTTCGGCCGCGGTGAAGCCTGCCTGATCGTCGCTGGTGCCCATGTAGGTGGACCAGAACAGGTCCTCCTTGCGTCTGTGCACCTGCAGGTAATCGGCATTGAGCTGGTTGAGATAATTCCTGGCAATGGAACTCATAACTTCCCTCTTGTTATGGGGCGACCACGGGGGCGCCCACTCCTTTTTGGTGAAATGCCAACCCATTCACACTTCTTGCGAATGGAGCAGACAAATTGTGCGCCGGGATGCGCGCCATCACGCTATCAAAAGCGAGGGTTTCTGTCTGCTGGCTATACTGGTTGTCAAACTGCTCAATTGGCTGTTTTCCATCGCAACCCATTGAAAGTTAATGATATGTTAAAAATAACAACAATCAGGTCCGGTCGGTAGTTCGGCCACAATCAGACCCGCATGGGAAAGTAAGGATAAGACTATGTTCAAGCTCGGTGATATTGCCGTGAGTCGCAAACTGATGCTGCTGCTCTCACTGGCCCTGGTCGGCTTCATCGCACTGCTGCTCATCTCGGCCAGTGCCCTGCACCGCAATCTGATGAGTGAACGGGAAGCCAGGCTGCAGGCGGTGCTGGATCTGGCCATGAGCCGGATCCAGGCCCTGACCGCCACCCTCCCCCCGGAGCAGGCCAAGGCACAGGCCAAGGCCATGCTCGACAGCATGCGCTTTGACGGGGACAACTACCTGTTCGTGCTGGATGAAGATCGTCGGGTGGTGGTGCATCCCGCCAAACCCGAGCTGGTCGGCCAGCAGATGGGCAACAACCCTGCCGAGTCCCACTGGCAACACATGGTGGATCTCGGCAAGGGCGGCCACCAGGGCAGGCTGGAGTATCAGTGGGTCTCCCCGTCCGGCGAGGCGGCCCAGAAGATGTCGCTGGTGACGGGCTACCAGCCCTGGGGCTGGATCCTGGGCTCCGGTGTGTTGTTGCAGGACATTGAGGCCACTATGTGGTCCCAATATGAGTGGATGGGTGGCGCCACCTTGCTGGTGATCCTGTTGATGGGGCTGCTGGGACTCGCCATCAGCCGCTCCATCGTCAATCCCCTGGCCGAGATCAACAAGGCCATGGCCCGGGTCGCGGCCGGCGATCTGGTGGTCAGCATCCCGGTGCTGGGCAGGGATGAGCTCGGCGCCGTCGCCAGCTCCACCAACCAGGGGCTGGATGCCATCCGCCGCGCCCTGCTGGAGGCGAGCCAGGGGGCCCGCAACGTGGCGGATGCCGCCCTGCGCATCGCCGCCTCCGCCGAACAGACCAACCAGGCGGTCAACAGTCAGCGGGACCAGCTCGCCCAGCTCGCCACCGCCATGAACGAGATGAGCGCCACCATCGCCGACGTGGCGGGTCACGCCGAGAATACGGCCCGCGACACCCAGGATGCCACCAGCGAGGCCGGGCTCGGCAACCAGGATGTCCATGCCAGCGTGCACGGCATCCAGGCGCTGGCCACCGAGGTGGATCAGGCCACCTCGCAGGTCAACCAGCTCAAGGAGGGAGTGATGCAGATAAGCGAGGTGACGGCGGTCATCAGCGCCATCTCGGAGCAGACCAACCTGCTGGCCCTCAACGCCGCCAT
>NZ_CAWMFQ010000104.1:0-15430 GCF_963866995.1 Aeromonas sp. ZOR0002
GAGAGCCAGAGGCCGCTCGCCTTCATGAGATAGCCAAACAGGGCGCCGATGATGAGGGAGGGCAGAATGAGCCGCCACTCGCCTGCGGCGCCGAAGGTGGCACAGCAACCTGCGAAGGTGCCGGGAATGTAGGCGAGCCACTGCTGCCTGGCCTGCACGCACATCAGGGTGGCCACCACCCCTGTCATCAGATAACCCGCCATGCCGGCCCCCCACCAGGTCTCCCCGTGGATCAGCAGGAGTGCCCACAGCATGCCGGTGGTGTTGCACAGCAGGGTCTGTAACAGCGCCTTGTAACCGCCACTCGAGGCGAAGTAGCTGGTGCAGCCGAGGAAGCCGACCCAGGAGATGAGACCGAGTGCGGCGGCCAGTCCACCCCAGACGGCGGAGAGGATCCCGGTCGTGATGGCGATGGCGAACAGTGGGCTCATGGCGTGACTCTCAGTGGTTGAATCCGGAAAAGGAGGCAGCCTACTCCGCGGTAGAGCGGCAGCAAGCGGGGGCCGGATTGTGTGTGATCCCGATCACTCTTTGCAACTCTGGAATACGCTTGCGCTCGCGAAAAAAATTCATTGGAGGCGCCGCAGACCTTGTTCCATAGTTAGAGGCCCTGTCCTGCTCATGGAGTGAGTCTGATGGTGCCAAACGTGATCGTTCCTCTGCTGGTGTTCGTAGTGCTCTTCCTGGCCGGTACCATGGCCAAGGCACTGCCCCTTTACCAACTCATGTAATTCTGTGTGAAATAAAACTCGGCCGGGGCGGGTCTTATGGTTGTCAACCTCATCGTCCCGGGAGTTTTTTCATGTTGATCAAGCGCCGTACTTCTCATCACCCCACCGAACAGGATGTCACGCCGGAAACCGTCTATCAGGATCGTCGCCGCATCCTGAAAGGGCTGGGCCTGGGCGTCGGTGCCGCCACCCTGGCGTTTCCGGTGAAGGCTAGCCTGCTGGATCTCTTCGCACCGGACAAGCCGGCCACCGTGGCCCCCACCAGACCCCTCGACATCCGTGCCGCGACCCGGCCAGAGGGATTGATCCTCACCCCCGAGGAGAAGGCCACCACCCACAACAATTTCTACGAGCTGGGGACCGACAAGGGGGATCCGGCCCGCAACGGCCATTACCTCAAGCCCGAGCCCTGGACCCTGAAGGTGGAAGGGGAGGTAGCCAAACCCTTCACCCTGGATGTGTGGGATCTCATCAACAAGAGCACGCTGGAGGAGCGCATCTATCGGCTGCGCTGCGTGGAGGCCTGGTCCATGGTGTTGCCCTGGAGCGGCATTGCGCTGGCGGATCTGATCCGCCGTGCCGAGCCCACCAGTCGCGCCAAGTTCGTGGCCTTCGAGACGCTCTATGATCCGGAACAGTTGCCGGGGCAGGCCTCCCGTGCCCTGGGGGGCGGCATCGATTATCCCTATGTGGAGGGCTTGCGCCTCGACGAGGCCATGCACCCCCTCTCCTTCCTCGCCATGGGGCTCTATGGCAAGACCCTGCCCGCCCAGAACGGGGCTCCCATCCGGCTGGTGGTGCCCTGGAAATACGGTTTCAAGAGCATCAAGAGCATCGTCTCCATCCGCCTGGTGGAGGAGATGCCCCCCACCACCTGGAACCTGCTGGCCCCCAACGAATATGGCTTCTACGCCAACGTCAACCCGAGCGTGGATCACCCGCGCTGGAGCCAGGCGAGCGAGCGTTTCATCGGCGAGGGGGGCATCTTCGGGGCCAAGCGCCAGCCGACCCTGATGTTCAATGGCTACGGCGACGAGGTGGCGTCCCTCTATCAGGGGATGGATCTGCGTAAATGGTATTGAGACTGACGCTCTGCCCGACTGATCTCTTGCCCCCTTCTCTCCTGGTGGGAGAGGGGATGAGAAGCGGGAAAAACATGACGGGAACTGCAATATGATGCCGAGACTGAAAACAGCCCATGTCAACGGCTTGCGGGCGCTGGTGCACCTTGGTTCGCTCGGCTTTCTACTCTGGCTGGGCTATGCCGTGCCAGCCGGGCTGCTGGGGGGGGATCCGGTCCAGGGGCTGACCCATTACCTTGGCAAGGGAGCCCTCCACCTGCTGTTGCTGACCCTGCTGGTGTCGCCGCTCGCCAAGCGCTGGCGCCAGGGGCAGCTCATCAAGCTGCGCCGCCCCCTCGGGCTCTGGTGCGCCGCCTGGGCGTCCCTGCACTTCATGGTCTGGCTGGGGCTGGATCTGCAGTTCGACTGGGGGCTGATTGGCGGCGAGCTGGTGAAGCGCAGCTACATAGTGGTGGGCATGGTGGCGCTGCTGCTGTTGCTGGCGCTCGGCATCACCTCGATCCCGGCCCTGTTGCGTCGCATGGGGCCGGCCTGGCAGAAGCTGCACAACTGGATCTACGGGGTGGCTCTGCTGGTGCCGGTACACTACTGGTGGTCGGTCAAGAGCGGCTGGCAGGAGCCCCTCATCTATCTGGTGCTGGCCTGCGCCCTGCTGTGGCCACGTCGGGAAAAGCTGCTGCGCCCCTGGCGCAGGCGAGCACAAGTAGCCGGGAGGGGGGCGGCGCAACAGCCGTCACGCCCATAGCAAAAGAGGCCTATTCGGCCTCTTTTTTGGTGATCTCGCCGGTGTTGGCATCGACCTGCAACTGGACGCGCTGATCGTCGGCATTCAGGGTATCGACCTCGAATTTGTCCCCTTCCAGCTCCACTTCCCGAATGTCGTGATACCCTTGTGCCAGCAACAACTTGACCAGTCCGGCCATGTCGAGACGTGTCTGCGCCGCCCAGCCAAAGGTGGAAAAGAGGCACAAGATCAGCAGGATACTGCGTGGGATCATATTCATTCCGGATTCATGGCTGGCACACTATAAACGGCATTATGTTAGGTTTTGAGAGATGAATCACCCATGAATAGCGCGCTGCCCCTGCTTGGATTGCTGCTGCCGATGCTGGTTCAGGCGGCCCAGCCGAACGAGGCCTTGCTGCAACAGGCGGTCAGCGAGGGGCGGGTCCGCCCGTTTCATGAGTTGATGGAGGTGGCCTCCCGCCTGCCGGTGCGCGTGCTGCGCGTCGATCTGGGTGAGGAGGATGGCGTCTGGCTCTACGAGCTCAGGCTCATCGACGAGGAGAACAGCGTCATCAAGGTGGGCTACCGGGCTGACAATCTGGAGATGGTGTGGCTCAAGGGTCACCATCTGGAGCGCCTGTTCGCTCCGCGTCCGCCCCCGGAAGAGGAGTAACGGCGTGAGTCCGCGAACCTACCGCCGTCCGGTTCGTCCCCCCAACCGTTGCCGATGCCGGCACAACCCTGTTTTGGATACCCATGTATGCGCATTCTGATAGTTGAAGATGAAAAGATCCTCGCGGGCCAGCTGGCGGAACAGCTGCGTCTGTCCGGTTTCGTCACCGATCTCTGCCACGATGGCAACGAGGCGGGCTTTCTCGGCGAGACCGAACCCTATGACGCGATCATCCTGGATCTCGGCCTGCCCGGTCGCGATGGCCTGAGCGTACTGAAGGAGTGGCGCAGCAAGGGGATGGACACCCCGGTGCTGGTGCTGACCGCCCGTGGCCAGTTGCACGAGAAGATTGAAGGGCTCAACGCCGGGGCGGACGACTACCTCACCAAGCCCTTCCAGGTGGCGGAGCTGGTGGCCAGGGTGCAGGCGCTGGTGCGCCGGGCGGCGGGGAACGCCAGCTCCATCCTCGAGATCGGTGGCGTGCGTCTCGACATGGCGGCCTCCCAGGTGTGGTACGAAGGGACCCCCATCAAGCTCACCGCCCACGAGTTCCGGGTGCTGGGCTACCTGATGCAGCACAGGGGCAAGGTGGTGTCCCGCAGCGAGCTGATCGACCACATCTATGCCCAGGATTTCGATCGCGACTCCAACACCGTGGAGGTGTTCATCGGCCGCATCCGCAAGAAGACCCACGCCGATCTCATCGAGACGGTGCGCGGCCTCGGCTACCGGATCAACGAATGACACCCTCGCAACCGATGGCGGGGTGGGTTGAATGAGGCTGGTACGCACCCTGCGAGGTCGGCTGGTGGTGATCGCCATGGTCTGGTGCGGTCTCTTCCTGTTCGCCACCGGCTTCAGCCTGCAGACCATGATGCGCAACTACTGGCAGGAGGCGGAGGCCGATGGCCTGCGCCTGCAGCTCTACGATCTGCTCTCCCGCCTCGAGATCCAGCCGGACGGCATGCCGGTGGTCACCGAGCCCATGGCCGACCCCCGTTATCGCCAGCCCTACTCCGGCTACTACTGGCAACTGGAGCTGGGGGAGACGGTGGTCAGTCGCTCCCGCTCCCTGTGGGATGCCCATCTGAGCGCCCACGGCCTGAAGTCGGCCTTCGGCGATCCGGACCTCTTCGTCGGCAAGGGGCCCAACAAGGAGCCCCTGCTCATCATGACCCGTACCGTGCTGCTGCCGGGGTCTGATCGGGTCTTCACCCTGGTGATGGCCAAGGACAGCAGCGCCCTGACCCAGACCCTGAAGAAGACCCGCATCAGCCTGTTCCTCGGCCTCGGCTTCGCCGCCACCGGCCTGGTGCTCGGCTTCATGTTCCAGATCCTCTACGGCCTGCGCCCGCTGCACCTGCTGCGTCGCGAGCTGAGCCGCGTCCATCAGGGTCATCAGGAGGGGTTCCGGCTGCGCTACCCCCTGGAGATCCAGCCGCTGGTGGAGGACATCAACCGCCTGCTGCACCACTATGGCGAGCTGCTGCAACGAGCCCGTTCCCACACCGGCAACCTGGCCCACGCCCTCAAGACGCCGCTCAGCATCATGCGCAACCAGGTGACCCAGTTGCCGCCGGAGGATCAGGCCGCCCTCGGCGAGCAGCTCGACCAGATCCAGCGCCACATCGACTACCACCTCGGCAAGGCACGGGTGACCGGCGCCGCCAAGATCCTCGGGGTGTCGACCCCGGTGCGGGCCCGGGTGGAGTACATCTGCCGCGCCTTCTCCCGCCTCTATCCCGGCAAGACGGTGGACTTGCAGGTGCCGGTCAATCTGGCGGTCGGGGTGGAGGAGCAGGATTTCGACGAGATGGTGGGCAACCTGCTTGAGAACGCCTTCAAGTGGTCCGCCAGCGAGCTGCGCATCTCCAGTGCCGAGCTGGGGGGATGGATCACCCTGCGCATCGAGGACGACGGCCCCGGCATGAGCGAGGATCAGATCGCCAAGGCGGTGCTGCGGGGGGTGCGCCTCGACGAGAAGGTGCCGGGCTCGGGCCTTGGCCTCAACATCGTCTCGGATCTCGCGGAAGCCTATCGCGGCAGCCTTATCATGGGGCGGGCCGAGCTGGGGGGGCTCGCCGCTTCCCTCTCCCTGCCCAAGGTAGCCAGGGTCGAGTGACGGGGCGCCCCTTTTGTGCCGCCGTGCTGGCAAGGGTGCGGCACCCGGCATAAGATACGTCTCTTGTTTCAGGTGTAGGAAGGGTAGCAATGACTGACGATCCTTGGGCTTTGTGCCATCTCGATGATTCGTTCGATGCCTCGGTGCTGGGCACCAAGGGGGCCCAGATCCAGTGGTTCGAGGACAGGGATGCCCTGATCCAGTTCCTGCTGGAGGATTTTGTCGACCTGCTGGCCGACGTGGGCGAGCTGGACGAGGATCAGACCGAGAGCGCCCGCGAGCGCTTCACCCTGCTGGTGGAGCAGAGCCCGGACGATCGCACCCTGATGGATGCCATCAACGATCTCGCCTCCGGCCTGCGCCGCATTGCCTGGCTGGGGCCCCTCTCCGAACTGGCGGAGTTGAGCGACGACTTCGCAAGCGGGCTGCGAGCCTTCTTCTGGAGCCAATATGACGGTGACGAGGATGACCCCGAGGCCTGGGTGCCGGAAGATCTCTGGCCCCAGCTGGTGGAGTGTGCCGAAGAGTACATGGTGGAAGGAGACTTCTGAGCCACACCACAAACTGCGATAAGAAAACGGCGCCTCTATGGCGCCGTTTTTGTTGATCAGTCCTCTACTCAGCCGTTGGCCGGTACCTCGTGCGCCGTGTTGGCGAGCACTGGCCCGCTGTACTTCTCTATCTGCAATTGGGCCATGTGGCCGCAGTTGCCCTGGGCCAGACTGGACGAGCCCTCGTCGAAGGTGAGGCAGTTGACGTTGCCGTTCTTGCAGATGCTGCCCGCTTCGCCCGGCTTGGCCGGGTCATACCAGGCCCCTTCACACACCCGCACCACCCCGGGGCGGATGTCGGCCGAGAGCAGTGCCCCCACCAGGATCTGGCCGCGCTCGTTGAAGGCCCGCACCAGATCGCCATCCTGGATGCCGCGCGCTTTGGCGTCGTCCGGATGGATCATGATCGCTTCGCGGTCGGCGATGGCGAACTTGTCCCGCAGCGGGGTGTTGTCGAGCTGGGAGTGCAGCCGCTGGGTCGGGTGGGAGGTGTTGAGCGACAGCGGATAGCGCGCCGCCACCTCGCTCTTCACCCACTCCTTGGGCTCATACCACTTGGGATGACCGGCGCAGTCGGCGTAACCCATCCCCGCCACCGTGTTGGAGAAGATCTCGATCTTGCCGGACGGGGTACCGAGCGGGTTGAGCAGCGGGTTTTCGCGAAAATCGGCGTGACGGATCCACTGGCGGTTGGCCTCGGGGATCGGGAAGCGGATGTAGTTGTTGGCCTCCCAGAACATGTTGAACGGCGGCAGCGCCACCCGGGCGCCACGGGCCTGGGCCGCCATGCCGTCGTACATCTGCTTGAGCCACAGCATCTCGTCCTTCCCTTCGGTGTACTGCTCCTGCACACCCAGCTTGGCGGCGATGGCGCTGAAGATGTCGAAATCGTTGCGAGCTTCAAACTGGGGCGGTACGCACTGGTGCATGGGGAAGACGTAGCGCTGGGAGTAGTCGCCCCCCATCTCCAGATCGTTGCGCTCATAGCTGGTGGTGGCCGGCAGTACGATGTCGGCGTGTTTGGCGGTGGCCGTCCAGTAGGGCTCGTGAACGATCACGGTCTGGGGTTTGCGCCAGGCCTTGACTAGGTTGTTGGTGTCCTGATGGTGGTGGAAGGGGTTGCCGCCCGCCACGTAGACCAGCTTGATGTCCGGGTAGGTCACCTTGCGGCCGTTGAAGTCGATGGTCTTGCCGGGGTTGTCCAGACAGTCGGCGATGCGGGCCACCGGGATCGGCGCCGGGTTGTTCTTCGGTGCGTTGCCGGCTGAGATGCCCGCCAGAATGCCGCCCTTGGCGGTGGGGCTGCCACCGGAGGAGTAGTGGTAACTGAAGCCGTAGCCGCCCCCCGGCAGGCCGATCTGGCCCAGCATGGCGGCCAGAGTGACCAGCATCCAGTTGGGCTGTTCACCGTGGTGCTGACGCTGCATGCCCCAACCGGCCATGATCATGGTGCGCTTGGCGGCCATGTCGAGGGCCAGCTGGCGGATCACCTTGGCATCGACGCCGCAGACGCTGCTCGCCCACTCGGCGCTCTTCGGCTGGCCGTCCTCCTTGCCGAGCAGGTAGGCGAGGAAGGTGTCGAAGCCGACAGTGTAGCGATCGAGGAAGGCCTGATCGTGCTTCTTCTCGCTGTAGAGGGTGTGGGCCACCCCCAGCATCATGGCCACGTCTGTGTAGGCGTTCGGGGCAATCCACTCGGCGCCGACCAGCTTGGCGGTCTCGTTGTAGACGGGATCGATGCTGATGACCCGGGTGCCTTTCTCTTTCAGCGCCTTGAAGCCGGCCTGCCCCTCGTGATCCGGCATGTTCCAGCTGTTCTTCAGGGTCACCTGGGCGTTGACACCCCAGAGCACCACCAGTTCGGCGTGCTCCACCACGTTGGGCCAGGCGGTCTGCTGCTCGTACACCTCGATGGAGCCCATCACGTGGGACATGATCACCTGGGCCGCGCCGGTGGAGTAGTCACCGGCATAACCGGTGAAGCCGCCCGAGAGGTTCATCAGGCGGTGCAGCAGGGTGCGGCTGTTGTGGAACATGCCCACGCTCTTCCAGCCGTAGGATCCGGCGTGGATCGCCTGCGGGCCGAAATCAGACTGGACGCGCTGGATCTCGCCGGCCACCAGTTCGATGGCCTTCTCCCAGCTCACTCGCACCCACTCGTCGGCACCGCGCAGCTCCGGTCTGGCACCCGGGCCGTGCTCCAGCCAGCTCTTGCGCACCATGGGGTACTTGATGCGGTTCTTGGCGTGGACCTGGAACGGCGCCATGTCGATGAGGTCATTCGGTGCCGGATCGTCGGCCACCGGCTGGACCCGCACCATGCGGCCCTCTGAGACGATGGCCTCGAAGGCCCCCCAGTGGGCGCCGGTCAGGATGCCTTTCTGGGCGGGCACCAGGGTGGGGAACTGCTCAAGGGCCGTGCTGACGGCCTTGGCCAGGGCGCTTTTCGGGAAGAGACCAGCCAGCAGGGGCAGGGCGGCACAGGCCCCCAGCCCCTTGAGCAGAGTACGGCGGGAGAGGTTGGTCTGTTGGTCATTGAAAAAAGTCATGGGAGAGTCCTCTGTTCCTGCCTTAATGGGCCGCGCTCATGTCGCTGGCGTGTTTCTGCACGTATTGGGTGAGCATGCGCGCCTGCTCCGGGGTGAGGGAGGTACGAGACTCCATCCCCTTGATGACGCCGATCCACTGGTTGGCGTTGAAGTGATCCAGCGCGGTGAGGCCGTGACAGCCGGTGCAGTTGTTGGACATCAGGGTGGAGGCGTATTGCCACAGCTTGCCCTGGTCGCCGATGAGCTGGCTCTGGTCGACCCAGGCGGTCAGGCTGACCTGATGCCAGGTGAGGTTGGTGGCGCTGTCGGTCTCGCTCTTGCCGGTCACGAGGGCTTTTCTGGCGGCTTCGCCGACCAGCACGCTCAGGATCCGTTTGCCGGGGGCGGCGTAGAACACCTCGCTCACCCCGTCCTGCTGCCAGCCGTCGATGCGCACCTGGGCGCGGCCGTTGTCGTTGGCCAGCACTTCCACCTGGGTGGAGGGCATCAGGGTGCCTTCATCAGTCTTGGCGCCGGCATCCAGATAGAGCGGGGTGGTGGCGATGGCATAGCGGGTGGTGACGGTGGCCGGGGTCTGGGCGGCGGCTTGCGCCAGCTCGCTGGCACCGGCGGCAGCCAGGCCGCTCATGTCCGGCATGATGTGGGCAACGCCGCGGTGGCAGTCGATGCAGGTCTGACCCTCCTTGATGGCGACCGGGTGCTCGGCGCGGGCATTGGGGCGCTGGGCCAGGATGTCCATGGCGGCGTAGCTGTGGCAGCTGCGACAGGTGGCGGAGTCATTGGCCTTGAGCTGATCCCACACGGTCTGGGCCATGCGCAGCTTGTGGGCCTCGTATTTTTCCGGGGTGTCGAGGGTGCCGATCGCCTCGTGATAGATGTCTTTCACGGCGCGGATCTTGGTCCAGAGATAGGCGGCGGGTTCACTGGGGATGTGGCAGTCGGCGCACTCGGCGCGGATCCCCTTCACGTTCTGGAAGTGGACACTGCCCTGATATTCGGCGAGGGGGGTCTGCATGGAGTGGCAGGAGACGCAGAACTCGGTGGAGCTGGTCTTGTGCAGCACGGTGACGGTGACGCCCAGTGCAGCGACCCCCAGCAGGGCCCCGAGCAGCAGAAGCCAGAACCAGGTCTTTCTCAACAGTTTTCCAAGCATGGTGACGGTGTCCTTCGAATTCGGGTATTACCAATATAGTAGTAGTCCCAAGATTCGATGGGTTGACCTCGGTCATGATTTTTATTTCGACATGCAAGTAATTTTTGGTTTTGTTTTTTGTTTGGACATGCTTTTTTGAATTTTAATCGCACTTTTACCCTTCAACGGGAGCGGGATGTCCTGTGATGGGGGCGATGCCCAAGCCGGGGCGAGGAGGCAGTACGCCACCCCGGGGCTTGGGGTTTGCGGTGAGAGGATTGTATACTGTTCACATATACAGTATTCAGGTGTATCCATCATGCGACTCTTTATCGCCGAGAAACCCAGCCTTGGCCGCGCCATCGCCGATGTCCTCCCCAAACCTCACAAGAAGGGGGAGGGTTTCATCGAGACGGCGCAGGGAGACGTGGTGACCTGGTGCATCGGCCACCTGCTGGAGCAGGCCGAGCCCGATGCCTACGATGCCGCCTACAAGCAGTGGCGCATGGAATCCCTCCCCATTGTCCCGACCCAGTGGCAGCTGGTGGCCAAACCCAAGACCAAGGCCCAGCTGGCCGTCATCAAGGGGCTCATCAAGCAGGCGGACTGCGTGGTCAACGCCGGTGACCCGGACAGGGAAGGGCAACTGCTGGTGGACGAGGTGATCGACTTTCTCGGCTATCCCAAGACCAAACCGGTTCAGCGCTGCCTCATCAGCGATCTCAATCCCCCCGCCGTGCGCCGCGCCCTCGACAAGCTCAGGGACAACAAGGAGTTCGTGCCGCTGGCGGTGTCAGCGCTGGCCCGTAGCCGTGCCGACTGGCTCTATGGCATCAACATGACCCGGGCCTATACCCTGCTTGGTCGCAAGGGGGGTTGCAGCGAACTGCTGTCGGTGGGCCGGGTACAGACCCCCTTGCTCGGTCTGGTGGTGCGCCGGGATCTCGAGATCGAGGCCTTCGTTCCCAAGCCGTTCTACGAGGTGATGGCCCATCTGCTGACACAGGGCAACGAACGCTTCACCGCTAGGTGGCTGCCATCGGAGGCCTGTCTGCCCTGGCAGGATGAGGAGGGACGGGTGCTCAACCGGGCGCTGGCCGCCAAGGTGGTGGAGCGGATCCAGGGGCAACCCGCCCGGGTGGAGGCGGTGGAGGAGCAGGCGCGCAAGCAGGCGGCGCCGCTCCCCTACAACCTCTCCAGCCTGCAGATCGACGCGGCCAAGCGCTTTGGCATGGATGCCAAGCGGGTGCTGGACGTCTGCCAGAGCCTCTACGAGCGGCACAAGCTCATCACCTATCCCAGATCCGACAGCCGCCATCTGCCGAGCGAGCACTTCAACCGGGCCGGCCAGGTGCGGGAGGCCATCGCCAGCACGGCCCCTGCGCTGGCCAGGGCGGTCGCCGAAGCGGATGGCAGGATCCGCAGCAAGGCGTGGAACGACAGCAAGGTGGATGCCCACCACGCCATCATTCCCACCGAGAAGAGGGGGAACGAGGGGAGCTTGGGGGCCGACGAGGCGAAGCTGTACGGCCTGATTGCCCGCCAGTATCTGCTGCAGTTCTACCCGCCGTTCGAGTACAACGACAGCAAGGTGTTGCTGCGCATCGCCGGAGGGCTGTTCCAGGCCAAGGCGCGCCGCATCCTCAAGGCGGGCTGGAAGGCGCTGCTCGGAGTGGAAGAGGATGACGAGGAGGAGGCGGGAACCCTGCCTGCCCTGAAAGAGGGGGAGGAACTGCTGTGCGAGCGGGGGGAACTGCTGGAGAAGATGACCCAGCCCCCCAAGCCGTTTACCGATGCCACCTTGCTGGCCGCCATGACCGGCATCGCCCGTTATGTGCAGGATCCCGAGATCCGCAAGACCCTGCGGGAGACCGACGGTCTGGGCACCGAGGCGACCCGGGCCGGGATCATCGATCTGCTGTTCAAGCGCCGCTTCCTGGTGCGCCAGGGCAAGAGCATCAAGGCCACCCCGACCGGGCGAGCCCTGGTCCAGGCGCTGCCCACGACCGCCACGACACCGGACATGACGGCACTGTGGGAGCAGAGTCTGGGGCAGATCGCCGAACGTCACGGCAGCTACCAGCAGTTCATGGGGCCGCTCACCGAGCAGCTCAACGGCCTGATCGAGGGGGCCCGGCAGGATTCCGGCGCCAGCTTCAGCGCACTGCCCAAGGCGGCGCCCGGTGACAGCAAGCAGCGATTTGCCCGCCGCAAGCGGACTGCGTCCACCGCCGCACGCCCCCGCACGAGCACGGGCAAGAGTGCTCGTGCGGGGAAGAGCCCTGGAAAGAGCACTGGCAAGGGGACGACCAGGGGCAAGGCGGCCTGAGGCCGGCGAGCGCTGTGATCACATAAAAATAAGAAGAGGGGCCAGTGGCCCCTCTTTGCATGGATGGAGCGGCTTACCCCGTGTAGACGCTCTCTTCCGGATAACGGATGCGGGTCTCCACCGGGCGGGCCAGCATGATCGCCAGGGTGAGGGGCCCCAGACGGCCGCAGATCATCACCAGCACCAGGATCAGCTTGCCGGGCTCGCTCAAGCCGGAGGTGATGCCTGTGGTGAGGCCCACGGTGGCGAAGGCCGAGATGGTCTCGAACATGATCTTGTCGAAGGGTTGCGACTCCGTGAGCATCAGCAGGAACATCGCCAGCATCAGCACCATGGTACTGACGATGATGATGGCCAGGGAACGGGTCACTATCTGGGGTGACAGGGTGCGGCCGAAGGCGGTGACATGGGGGCGCTTGGTCAGAAACGCCCGGGTCGCCAGCAGGACGACGGCAAAGGTGGTGACCTTGATACCGCCCCCGGTGGAGGTCGCCCCGGCACCGATGAACATCAGCATCATCATGAACAGCAGGGAGGCCGGTACCATCTGGCCGATATCCACCGTGTTGAAGCCCGCCGTGCGCGCGGTGGCCGACTGGAAGAAGGCGGCCAGCCACTGGCTCCCGAAGGAGGCGTTGCCCAGGGTGCCAGGGTTGTTGTGCTCCAGCAGCCAGAACATCAGGGTCCCCAGCAGCAGCAGGGCAGGGGTCATCAGCAGCATCAGCTTGCTGTGCAGTTTCAGCTTGCGCCAGCGGCGGTTGCGCACCAGGTCGACGATGACGGTGAAGCCTACCCCCCCCAGGATCAGCAGGGCCGGTATGGTCAGGCTGATGATGGGGTCATCCCGGTAGTCCATGAGGTTGTTGGCAAACAGCGAGAAGCCGGCGTTGTTGAAAGCTGACACCGCGTGGAAGAAGCTGACGTAGAGGCCGTGGCCCCAGCCCATGTCGGGCACCCAGCGAATGGCCATGATGGCGGTGCCGATCAGCTGGGCAATCAGGGCGAACAGGACGATGCGCTTCACCAGCTGGACGATGTTGACGGATCCCTCCTGGCCCAGCGCCTCCTTGGCCAGCACCTGCTGGCGCAGTCCGACCCGCTTGCTGAACATGGCGATGAGCAGCAGTGTCATGGTCATCTGGCCGAGACCACCAATCTCCATCAATATCAACAGGATGATCTGCCCCTGCAGGGTGAAGGCGGTGCCGGTATCCACCACCCCGAGGCCGGTCACGCTGATGGCGGAGGTGGCGGTGAACAGGGCGTTGATGACGGTGACCTCACCCTTGTGGCTGGAGGGCTGGACCAGAAACAGGGTGCCAACCAGCAGGATGATGAGGAAACTGCCCAGGATGAGCTTGGCCTCGCTCCAGCGGGAGTTGTCTTCCCGATGCAGGGTGAAGGCGTAGTTGCTGCGCCAGTTGATCATAGGGTGTCGAGCCAGTGATCGATGGCGTGCTTGTTGCCGGCCAGGATCAGGATGTCACCGAGTTGCAGCTCCATCTTGCCGGTCAGGACGTTGTGCAGCACCTCACCCCGCTTGATGGCCAACAGCTGGAAATCGCTTTGCTGCAGCAGGCGCAAGTCGGCCAGGGTGCGGGTGTTTTGCTGCAAGCCGATCACGAACTCGGTCAGCACCATGTCGTGACCCAGCTCCAGGTAGTCGAACAGCCGGTTGTCCAGCATGCTCTGGGCTACCCGGCGGCCCATGTCCCACTCCGGGTTGATCACCTTGTCCGCGCCCACCTTCTGCAGGATCTTGGCGTGGAACTTGTCGCGTGCCTTGACCCAGACCTTCTTCACGCCCGCCTCTTTCAGCACCAGCGTGGTCAGGATGCTGGTCTCCAGGTTGTCGCCGATGGCGACAAAGACGATGTCGAAATTCGCCAGGCCCAGTTCGGCGACCGTAGCCTCGTCGGTGGCATCGGCCACGATCACGTGGTTGCAGAGGGTGGCTATCTGGCGGGTCTTGCTCTCGTCGATGTCGATGGCCAGTACCTCGGCATTCTGGCGCTGCAACTCTTCGCACAAGGCGCTGCCAAACAGGCCCAGGCCGATGACGGCGAATTGATTGTTCATGCATGCTTCCTCAGCGGGATGAAGGGGTTACTCTACTCCAGAGCCCTGAGTCCGAAAAGTGTCCGGGTTTTTTGTCCCGGGGGATCTGGGGTAAACTGCGCCCTTGTCCTTGTCGGAACACACAAATGAAACTCACCCCCCACGCCTCCCTGTCGACCCTCAATACTCTGGGCCTGGATGCACACTGCCTCTGGCTGGCCGATGTGACCCGGCCGGATGATCTCGCGCAACTGCGGACCAACCCGGAGTTGGCCACCTTGCCGCGCCTGGTGCTGGGAGGAGGAAGCAACATCCTGTTCTGCGATGACTTTGCCGGTCTGGTGGTCCACAACGGCCTGAAAGGGATCACGCTGCACGAGGAGTCCGAGCATTGGCTGCTACACGTGGCGGCAGGTGAAAACTGGCACGAGCTGGTATGCCACGCCCTGCAACAGGGCTGGCACGGGCTGGAGAACCTGGCACTCATTCCCGGGACGGTCGGGGCGGCCCCGGTACAGAACATCGGTGCCTACGGGGTCGAGCTGGCCAGCGTCTGTACCTACGTGGAGGCGTTCAACTGGCAGAGTGGCGAGGTTGAGCGCATCGCGGCGGCCGACTGCCGGTTCGGTTACCGTGACAGCATCTTCAAGCACGACTATCAGGACTCCCACTTCATCACCGCCGTCGGTCTGCGCCTGCCCAAGGCATGGCGCCCGGTCGCCGGCTATGGCCCGCTGGCGGCGCTGGGAGATGCCCCTTCGCCACAGGCCATTTTCGACACCGTCTGTGCCACCCGCATGGCCAAGCTGCCGGATCCGGCGGTGCTGGGCAACGCGGGCAGTTTCTTCAAAAACCCTGTGGTGCCCGCCGCCCTGGCCGAGACCCTGAAACAGCAATACCCGCAGATGCCCTGCTACCCCGCAGCAGAAGGGCAGGCAAAGCTGGCGGCTGGCTGGCTCATTGATCAATGCGGTCTCAAGGGGTTTGCCATCGGTCGTGCCGCCGTCCATCAGGAGCAGGCGCTGGTGCTGGTGAATCTGGGGGGCGCCAGCGCCATGGAGCTCATCGCGCTGGCGGCCCACGTCCGCGACAGCGTGGAACACCAGTTCGGTGTGGTGCTGGAACATGAGGTGCGCTTCATGGGGCGCAGCGGTGAAACCTGGCTCGACGAGGTACTGGCATGACCCTGACCCCCGTCAGACAGACCCTGATCACCCTGCTCAGCGACGGCCAGTTCCATTCCGGTGAGCAGCTGGGCGAGCGCCTTGGCATCAGCCGGGCGGCGGTGAGCAAGCACATGGCCGCGCTCAAGGATCTGGGGCTGGATCTCTTCAGCCTGACCGGCAAGGGCTATCGGCTGGCGGTGCCCATGGCCCTCTATGACGAGGGGCGGCTGCAGGCAGAGGCACCGATGGCACCGGTGCACTGCTTCCCTGTCATCGACTCCACCAACCAGTACCTGCTGGAGCGGGTCAA
>NZ_CAWMFQ010000105.1:0-3693 GCF_963866995.1 Aeromonas sp. ZOR0002
AAAACCGATGGTTGCGGGTTCGAGTCCTGCCGCCCCTGCCATTTTTCAGAAAGGCCAGCTCATTGAGCTGGCCTTTCGCATTTCCGGCGTTTGCCATCGCCTCCGTTAGCCTCTTTTTCCCCGCTTCGCCGCTGCCATTTCTGCCAATGGAGGCCGCTTTTCCCCTGTGCTACACCTTGCTTCCTGCCAGATGGCGCCCTCTGGCGCATCGCATCCGGCGGGCCCAAGGCGCTTCAACAAGGAGAGAGCGATGAACAAGGCAGTGGATACACGTCCCCCCCATGCCCATGCCGGTGGCTGGGTCCCCCGGGATCAGGCCCATGTGGCGCGCTGGGTACAGCGGCTGCGTCAGGCGGTCACCCTCCAGCCTCGCCCGCTGGTGGCCCCGATCGCCGGATTGAAGGCGCTGGTGGAGCAGGATCCTCTCCTGCATCAGCAGGCCCAGGGGATGTTTGACGAGGCGTGGCAGCACGAGCACAGTACGCCGCTCGGTCAGGTCCAGGTGCGCAGCTTCGATGAGTTCCTGCAGCTGCTCAACGGCATCATGACCACGGCCCCGGAAGCCTATCAGGATGTGCAGACCCAGGAGCCTGCCGGGCTGATCGGATTCCCCATCAATGCCCTGCTCAACTGGCCCATGGCGACGGCCGCCGGGTACGACTTCTTTGCCAATGCGCTGGTGAACCAGCAACTGCGCAAGATCCTCGGTTACTGGGCCGACTTCCTGCAAGGTCCCGCGTCCCGTTATGTGCTGACGGAGTCGGTGAGCCCCCTGGATCGCCAGACCCTGATCGTCCCCTGGCTCGGGGAGGTGGCGAAACGGGAGATGGTCAAGGTGGCGCAGGGGGCGCTCGGGGCCGGCAACAACCCCACCCCAGAGCGCTTCGAGGGGATCTTCCACACCGTGCCGGGAGAGGAATACGAGGGCTTCGCCAGCTGGGACGACTTCTTCACCCGCCGCTTCTGCCCCGGCGTGCGGCCGGTGACGGCCCCGGACGATGACAGCGTGATCGCC
The DNA here is from genome assembly GCF_963866995.1 of Aeromonas sp. ZOR0002. NCBI lineage: Bacteria > Pseudomonadati > Pseudomonadota > Gammaproteobacteria > Aeromonadales > Aeromonadaceae > Aeromonas > Aeromonas sp. ZOR0002. The sequence goes on from NZ_CAWMFQ010000105.1 coordinate 1,016, forward strand.
AACGCCTGCGAGTCGGCCCCGCTGCAGGTGGTGACCGGGGTAAGGCGGCAGGACGCCTTCTGGCTCAAGGGGCAGCCCTATTCCCTGGACAACCTGCTGGACTTCGACCCGCGCGCCGCCGCGTTCGAGGGGGGCACCCTCTATCAGGCCTTCCTCAGCGCCCTCAGCTATCACCGCTGGCACAGCCCGGTGAGCGGCACGGTGCGCTCGGTCAAAGTGGTCAACGGCAGCTACTACCTGGCCAACCGCCACCAGGGTTTCGACAGCCCGGCGGGGCCCGACCCCAGCGCCCCGAACCAGTCCCAGCCCTTCCTCACCGCGGTGGCGACCCGGGCACTCATCTTCATCGAGGCGGACAACCCCAAAATCGGCCTGATGTGCGTGGTGCCGGTGGGCATGGCGGAGGTGTCGAGCTGCGAGGTGACGGTGCAGCCGGGGCAGCGGATCGCGAAGGGGGAGCAGCTCGGCATGTTCCACTTCGGCGGCTCCACCCACTGCCTGCTGTTTCGCCCCGGGGTCGAGCTGGCGTTCGACTTCTACGGCCAGCAGCCGGGGCTGGAGGCGACCAACCTGAGGATCAACACGGCGCTGGCGCGGGTGACATAACCCTGCTCCCTGATGGTACGAGGCCGCCCTTGAGGCGGCCTTGTTGTTGTGAATCCCTCAGGGTTGTCGTTGCAGCAGGAGATCCAGATAGGCGCCTTCGATCAACCGGGAGGGCTCGATACCGAGACGCGCCATGATGTCGTGAGCTTCCTGCATCCCCACCTCGCGCGGCTCGTCATCCTCCAGCATCACTTCCAGTTCGAGGAAGTGGCCCAGCCCTTCAACCCGGTCGAGATGGATCCGGGTTCTGCCCACCAGAAACAGGGTCCGCTGTTTTCGCACTCTGCCAATCTGGCCGCAAGCCAGGGTGAGCGTTTCCCGCAGCTTGTCCGGCTCGTTCGTTGGCGTGATGTGGTAGTAGCTCTCCTTCGGACCCTGTTGATCAGGCCTGCGGTAGAAGATGAGCTGGCCTGCCGACGGGGAGAGCGTCCGCAATTTGAAGCGGCCCGATTCACAGCGAAAGAAGGTATCGTCCTGGGCGATGTCGACGGGGCCCTTGTCGGCGATGGCCGCGGCTCTGGGGATAAGGTCATCGACCCCGGCTATGCGGGCTTTGATCTCGATATTTCGTGGCATGGCAGCGGGTTCTCCTTGAAAACGGGATACCCAATCTAGCACAGTCCACGTTGCCGAGAGGGGGGCAACAGGGGGAGCACCAGCTCGGTTCCTGATGGATGCTCAACCCTGCCCGCCAACCCTCTTTTCAGACGCCTGAAACCGCCCTCAAGAGACAGGTCAGCGGGTGCTGGCCTGCTCTGCCGGTGCCTGCCCGTCATCCGCGACCTGACCTCATGGCCGCCTTAGGGCGGCCTTGTGGTGTCTGCGGGTGTCAGCATGGAATAGTGAACAGTCTGTTGCTGGTAGTGCGTTCTGTTGTTGATAGATGAAAAAATATCAGGATTCACTAAAGACCGTTCATGATTGTGCCGATAGAACTACCAAGATGGGGGTATTCCCGGCCCCCGGCTACCACAAGGATTCGTTGTCATGACTCTCTCGTTGCGCGGCAAGCTGCTCGCGGCCAGCCTGGGGGTAGTGCTGCTGATGGCAGCCCTGCTCGGTATTGTCGCCTTCCACACCCTCAAATCCCGCACCCTTGACGCCATCCAGAGCGAGGCGGTCAACTACGGCCACGCCCACTCGGTGGCCATCGGCAACTGGCTTGAGGATCGCAAGCACGCGGTCGACGCCCTGGCTGCCGTCATTGCGCGCGACCCCGACACGGCCCTGGTGCCCCACCTGTTGCAGACCCGCACCTCCGGCGGTTTCGGCCTCACCTATTTTGGTTCGGCGCAGGGGGAGATGACCCGCCACGATCCCGCCCTCAACACCGCCAACTATGACCCCAGGGCCCGCCCCTGGTACCAGAACGCCGACAAGGCGGGCAAGCTCATCGTCACGCCGCCCTATGTCAGCGTGACCATGCAGCAGATGGTGGTGACCCTGGCCGAGCCGGTGAGCCATCAGGGCCGGGTGATCGGGGTGGCCGGGGCGGATCTCTCCCTCGACGCCCTCATCGACGAGGTGCTGGCCATGAAGGTGCAGGGAGAGGGCTACGCCATGCTGCTCGACCGCACCGGCCTCATCGTCGGCCACCCGAACAAGGAGCTGGCGCTCAAGCATGTGGCGGAGCTGGATCCCGGCCTCACCGGGGCGGCGCTGGATGCGTGGAGCCGCGACGGCGAGCTGCACGGCGCCAACCTGAACGGGCGCGAGGTGCTGCTCTCGGTGCAAGGCGTGCCCGGCACCGACTGGCTGCTCGCCATGGTGATGTACAAGGAGGTGCTGGAGGCGCCGCTCGCCTCCCTGCTGTGGCAACTGGTGGGGCTGACCCTGGTGCTGCTGCTGGTGTTCGGTGCCCTGCTCATCGCCATGTTCAACTACCTGTTCGCGGATCTGGGACGGGTCTCCAGGGCGCTTGCCGACATCGCCCACGGGGAGGGGGATCTCACGGTGCAGATCGCCACCCGCAGCCAGGATGAGGTGGGGCAGCTGGCCCAGAACTTCAACCAGTTCGTGGCGCGACTGCACGGCATCGTCAGCCGGTTGCGGGACGTCACCGTCGAGCTGGC